>JBEKQR010000117.1:0-10748 GCA_049519515.1 Candidatus Korobacteraceae bacterium | reverse complement strand
AGCGCCTCGGGATCGCGGTCGGTGAGAATGCGCAGGCTGGCATCGCGCTGCAGCGGCTTGGCGAGGTCGGTCAGCTCGCCCTCGCCGTCGCTCGACCCGAGCGGCGCCACCTTGGCGGCCAGCGCAGCCTCGGCCAGCCGCGGCGAAATGGAACGGGCGATCTCAAGCGGGGTGGTGCCGGGAGAAACTTGCTGGATACTGCCATCGGGTAACTGAACTTTGATTTGGGACATGAAAGCTCCGGCCGCGTCTACAATACGCAGTCCAAGAAATTGGTAGATAGACCGAGTTTAAAGAGTGCGGCAGGGAGAATCAAATGCCAAGATGGCGCTCACGCTCAACGCCCGCTCACCGCATCCTTGACGGCGCGCCCCGTGTTCCACAGGAACGCGCCGGCCCCGCTCACCACGGCTGCGGGAATGGCTGCATGCCGGTAGGCATTGGTCATGTCGGGTGGCACATGGTGAACCCCGGCAATCACCAGGGTGGCGATTATTCCCGTGAGCAGGCCTATGGCCATGCCCAGCAGGGCAAACAGCAGCGTCAGCAGCAGCGTGCGAAAGCTCACCATCATGAGACGCACGTACCACGGAGCGCGGGAACGAAGCGGCGGCTTGTCAACTTCCAGCAGCATTCCCTAATTTTATCTCTACCGGAGAGGTGGCGCGCATGACGTTTCAAGCAGTGGACAATTTTGGATGGTCTTCAATGGAAATGCAAATTGATCCGTTACCGGCGCAACTGCGGCGTCTGCCGGGGACCCCGCGGTGTGCTAAACTCGCGTTTTGCCAGCTCCACCCCAACGAATGCAGAGGTTCTGATGCGTCTCGGAGATTACATCGACGATCACTGCTCCCGCTGCAAGCGAACGACGGACCACTCCGTGGTTGCCATGGTCGGCGAAGAGGTCGTGAAGGTGATGTGCCGGACCTGCAACAGCGAACACAAGTTCCGGCACAACCGCGCGGGCAAGAAGGAAATGACAACCGGCGAGGCCTACCGCAAGGTTCTGACCAACGTCTCCGGCAGCATGCCGGTTGAGGGTGGGGAGAAGAAATCCTCGTAGTCGGGACCGCGGCTACCACCCCGGCAGACGCGAAATCGGCCTCTGCTGGGCTTCCGGAGGAAACAGCGTTTGCGCCCATCGCGTTTGCTGCTGCTGCTGCTGTCACTGGCCTGCTGGTTGACGAATGCGGCTTTTGTTTTGGCACGGCCCGCCCCAGCGGCGGCCAAAACGCCGCCGGCGCAGGCGGATGCCACCCAGACTCCCATCTTGCTGGCGGTCGATGCCACCGAGGCTCCGCGCAAGATTCTGCATTCGCGCTTGAGCATTCCGGTCGCCCCCGGCCCTCTTACCCTCTACTATCCGAAGTGGATTCCCGGCGAGCATGCGCCCAGCGGGCCGGTCGCCGACCTGGCCGGCTTGATCTTCACGGCGGGCGGCAAGGTCATTCCGTGGCAGCGCGATCCACTGGACATGTTCAGCTTCCGGCTGGAGGTGCCGCCGGGCGTCAACCGGCTCGAAGTCGCCTTGGATTACGTCTCGCCAACCGAATCCGCGAATGCAATCTTTACCGAAGGCGCGTCTACGACCGAGCACCTGGCGGTGATCAACTGGAACCAGCTTCTGCTCTATCCGAAGGACGAGGGACGCAGGGATGCCTCAGGCAAGACATGGGCCGAGCGGCTCCGCATCAGCGCCAGCTTGAAACTTCCCGAAGGTTGGAAATTCGGAACGGCGCTGCCGCTTCTTTCCCCGGCGGAAGCAACAACCGCGTTTGGCGGAAGCTCCAGCGTGCAGTTTGTCACCGCCTCGCTGGCGGCGCTGATCGATTCGCCCGTGATTGCCGGGCGCTATTTCATGACGGTGCCGTTGTCCACCCCAGCAACGGCAAAAGCGGCCGTTGCTGGGGACCCCGGGCTGCCGGGACACAAGCCTGCGCACCAGATTGACATCGCCGCCGACAGCGAGGCCACGCTGCGCATGAGCGATGGCGACCGGCAAGCCTTCAACAACCTGGTGGCCGAAACGGTTGCGATGTTCGGGACAGAGCCTTACCGCGACTATCACTTCCTGCTGGCCCTGAGCAATCACCTGCCGCATTTTGGCCTGGAACACCACGAGTCCAGCGACAACCGCCTGAATGAGCAGTTCCTGGCCGATCCTGCCGTCCGGATTCTGCTCGGATCGCTGCTGCCGCACGAGTATGTGCACGCATGGAACGGCAAATACCGCGTTCCTGCCGATGCGTCGGCGCCGGAGTTCCAAAGCCCGCGCAAGACCGGGTTGCTGTGGGTTTACGAGGGGCTGACCACCTACCTGTCGATGGTGCTCACCGCCCGCAGCGGCCTGTGGACGCCCGAACAGTTCCGCGAGGAACTGGCAATGACGGCCATGACGTGCGCCTACCGTCCCGGACGCAGCTGGCGCTCGCTGCAGGATACGGCAGTCGCGGCGCAAGTGCTCTTTCAAGCTCCGCCGGCCTGGAGCTCCTGGCGGCGTGGTCCCGACTTTTACGAGGAAGGCGCGCTGCTCTGGCTGGAGGTGGACGCCATCATCCGCCAGCAGACGCATGGCCGCCGTTCGCTCGACGATTTCGCGCGGCTGTTCTTCGACGGTAAGAACCGGGATGAATCGCCGGAGCCAGAGGCCGGGACGGATGGCGTGTATGCGACTCCCAGGGAGAAAACTTACACCTTCGACGACGTGGTGAAAACGCTCAACCGGGCCGCCTCCTATGACTGGCGCCGGTTCTTCAACGAGCGCGTCGGTGGCCTGGCGCCGCCCCTGAACGGCATCAGCCAGGCAGGATGGATGGTGGTGTATGGCGAAAATCCTTCAGAGATGCTGCGGTTTCGTCAGGACCTGGAACGGGTGATGGATGCCAGCGCCTCGATCGGCATGAGCGTGCAATATGAAGGCCTGGTGCTCGATGCGGTGCAGGGTATGCCGGCCGCCAGGGCCGGGATCGGTCCGGGAATGAGAATCGTAGCGGTGAACGGACGCAGGTACAACCCGCGCGTTCTACAGGACGCCATGCAGGCTGGGGTTGGAAGCAATGCGCCGCTGCAACTGCTGGTCGAGAATACCGAATATTACAAGACAATTTCGCTCGACTATCACAACGGCCCTCGCTACCCGTACCTGGTGCGCGACGAAAGCCGCCCGGACCTGCTTGCCGATATTGTTCAGCCGCGGGCGAGCAGTGCGCCCGCATTGCGCCGCGGCGAGTAAAAGCAGGGATCAGGGATCAGGGATTAGGGATTAGAGCAATTTCTCAGTTGGTATAGCCCAATAGGGCTCACCCAGCGCCGAACTGCAAGGGGGGCGAGGGTGGAAGGCTCCACATCGTCGCTGTCTCAAGCCTTCACGGCGCGGACGAACGCTCTTTTTCCTTACCCCGCGTCCTCCACTCCTAAGAAGAGGTCATTCTCCAACTGAATGTCCTGCGGTTTGCGGCTGGCTGCCAGGTGGAAGCGTTCGACCGCGCCCTGCCGCCGGGCATTGCGTTCGAACAGAGGGAACAAGGGCGACTGCGTGGTGTGCATCTTGAAGGCCTCGATCTTGCGCTCCAGCAGGTCTGGCCCAATTTGGATTCTGGCGGTGATGGGCGGCAGCGCCACCGGCTGGCGGTCGGGAAGGGTGAACTCCGAGGTGCGGTAGTAGAGTTTTTGCGGAGCCCAGGGCTCACGGCCGTCGGGCGGCTCGGTGAAGCGGTCGGAGCGGGCAGCCCACTGGAAGGCGGCGGAGGTGAACAGCGAGGCCATGGCATGGTCCGGATGCGCGGTCATGGAGCCCTCCGGTCCAAAGCTCATCACCACCTGCGGCCTGATTTCACGCATGCGCAGGGCGAGGTCGCGCACCACTTCGTAGAAGTTCTGCTTCTGCAGTTGGCCGTCCGGATAGTCCAGCACCTCGCCCCGGGTGGCGCGCAGGTGGCGGCAGGAGGCGGCGAATTCCGCCCGCCGGGCGGCGATCAGCTCTTCATTGCTGGTGGTGTTTCCCCGGTTCCTGGCCGCCTGGCCGGGAGTGAGGCAGATGATGTAGGTCTCGATTCCGCGCTGGTTGGCCAGCAGCAGGCTTCCGCCGAAACCGCCGGCTTCATCGTCGGGGTGCGCGGTGACACACAGCAGTCGTAGCATTCGTTCCTCTCAGATGTGCTGATTCACCCCGGAGCTCTCCACCACAGCAAGCGTAAATGCGGCGCTTGCCGGGGACCCCTAAGGGCGAAGAGGCTGTTTACATCCAACTATGTTTGTAGCATGCGGCGTCGTTCTGTGTCACAAAGGTGGATTCTGAAGGAGGCGTGAAGCATCCTCCTGTCCTGTCCCATTCGGCGCCGTGTGCCGATTCCTTTCGAAGGCACTGCGGCACGACTAAAGTCGTGCCCTGATACAAGACGGCCACACTAATTCCTAATCAGCTCTAGAGCTTGTTTCAAAAACATTCCTGAGGAATAACGCGTGTTCCCTCAGGGGCTAAAGCCCGCATTTTTGTTGGCTCTGGACGGCGTGGCTCAAGGCACCCCAGCAAGTCAAATGTGGACTTGCTGGGGACCCCGCGAAGCCACGCCCCTTCAAAGCGCTATTTTTGAAACAAGCTGTAGGAATCATCTTCGCCAGTCCGTTCCTGTGCGGCATCCGCCTGCGCGGCGGCCTCCAGTGCTTCCCCGGGGTCTCCAGTAGACGCCGCTTCTGCGTCTGCCGGGGCTTCGTCATCCTCCTGCATGAACGCCAGCAGCTCCTGCGAGGCGGAGTTCATCCATACCGGGGCAAACGACTGCCGGTGCAGCGGCGAGGGTCCGAACTCGCGCAGGCTGCTGGCGTGCTTGCGCGTGTAGTAGCCCTTGTTGGAGGCCAGTCCGTAGACGGGATAAACGGGGTCCCAGGCGCGAATCATGGCGTCGCGCTCCACCTTGGCGATGATGGAGGCGGCGGCGATGGAGGTCGAGAGGGCGTCGCCGTGGATGATGGCGGTCTGCGGGCAGTCGAAGTCGATCTTCATGGCGTCGATCAGCAGGTGGTCCGGGCGCAGGCGCAGGCTGGAGACCGCCTCGGCCATGGCGAGGCGCGAGGCGTGGTAGATGTTCATCTGGTCGATGCGGGCGACATCGACGGCGGCCACGGCCCAGGCCAGCGAGTGCTGCTTGATGCGTCCGGACAACTGCTCGCGGCGCTCGGCGGGCAGCAGCTTGGAGTCGCGCAATCCGCGGATTCTGTATGCGGGGTCAAGTATGACGGCGCCGGCCACCACCGGCCCGAAGAGCGAGCCGCGCCCGACTTCGTCCACCCCGGCAATCAGCGTTGCCCCCGCCGCCGTGGCCCGCGCCTCGAATTTGGTGGTGCAGCGCAGGGACTTCAACAGGCGCAGCTTGGCTGCGGACTTGGAGATGGAGGTTTCGGCGCAGTCAGGAGCGGTTTGACGGGACACGGTGGGAACAGAATGGCACCGATTCGGGGCGGGAGCAAGTGCCACCCCAGCATTTTTGATTTCAGATTTTTGATTTCAGATTGAAAAAAAGCTTAAACCACAGAGTACACAGAGTTCACAGAGTCATAGTCTCATGTACTTATGGGAACACGGATTTGAAGTGATCGGTTATTATCCTCCGCGCTTTCCTCTGTGTTCCTCTGTGTCCTCTGTGGTTGGGCAGTTGCTGTCGTCTTTCAATCGAAAATCAAAAATCAAAAATCTGAAATGATATGATTCCGGCGTGGCGCCAAGGGGCAAATTCATTACCTTCGAAGGGCTGGACGGCTGCGGCAAAACGACGCAACTGGAGCGTCTGGCCGCGGTCTTGCGCGCCCAGGGAATCGACGTCGTGACCACGCGCGAGCCCGGCGGCACGGCTATCGGCGAGCGCATTCGCGGCGTGCTGCTCGATTCGCGCACCCAGGGGATGGCGCCCCTGGCCGAGCTCAGCCTGATGTTTGCCTCCCGCGCCCAGCACATCGCCGAGGTGATCCAACCGGCGCTGGCGCAAGGCCAGTGGGTGCTCTGCGACCGCTTCACCGATTCCTCGGAGGCCTACCAGGGCGGCGGACGCGGGCTGGGAAGCGAGTCGGTTCTGGCCATGCATCGTCTCATTTGCGGCAATTTGCAGCCGGACCTGACGGTGCTGATGGACAGCGACGTGGCGGCCAGCGTGGCTCGGGCCCGCCGCCGCAACCTGGCGGCCAGGGACGGCGCAGCCGCCGTTCCGGATGAAAACCGCTTCGAGCAGGAAAATCGGATGTTTTTCACCCGCGTGCACGACGCTTTCCTGAAGATTGCGCAGCGCGAGCCGGGCAGGGTCCTGGTCGTCGATGCCCGCCGCGCGCCCGACGTGGTGCATGCCGACATTCTGCGGCAGGTGGGTGAGCGGCTGCAGGTGAAAACCGGGGCGGCGAAATAGGACGGAGAATCTTTGGGGTTCGCTGATTTTCGCGGCAATCCGGAGGTGGTATGGCGCTTGCGCCAGATGCTGGCGCGCGACCGCTTTCCCCATGCCGTGATCCTGGCCGGAGCGCGCGGCGCGGGCAAGTACACCCTGGCGCAGATGCTGGCCAAGGCCATGAACTGCCTGGAAAGGCCGCTAACACCGGCAATTTCGCCGCAGTCCATACAAGACTTCAAGACTGATCGCAACCTGGGTGGTGATTCTCAGCCTGAGCCCGAGAACCTGCCGGACTTCTGCGGCCGGTGTTCCAACTGCCTTCGCATCGCCCAGGCGGACGAGCTGGAGGCGCGGGTGGGCGAAGCCATCGAGGCGCGCGAATCGCTGCGCGAAAGCGAAAAGCGCGAGACCCGCATCCTGGTGCAGACCCACGCGGAGGTGATGATCATCCCCCCCGATCCGCCGCAGATGCTGGTCAAGGTGGACCAGGTGCGGCACGTGATTGGCAGCATTTACTTCAAGCCGGGCGAAGGCCGGCAGAAGGTCTACATCTTTCCCGAGCCGGCATTCATGAAGGAAGCGGCCAACGCGCTGCTGAAGGTGCTGGAGGAGCCGCCGGAGTTTGCCACCATCTTCCTGCTGGCCGAAAATGCCGGCTCGTTGCTGCCCACCATACGCTCGCGCTGCATCAGCTTGACGCTGGCGCCCCTGGGGCTGGAGGAAATCGAGCAGGAACTGCGGGGGCGCACCGGGTGGAGCGCCGACCAGCGCACGCTGGTCGCCCGGCTGAGCGGAGGCGCCATCGGCCGCGCCCGCGGTTTCGATCTGGATGCCTACCTGAACGCTCGCCATGACGCCCTGCTGATCCTGAAGACCGCCTTCCCGGGCATGGAGCACGCCGAGCTGTTCCGCGCCACGGAAACCTACCGGGCGGGAGCGGAGGGCAGGGAACGGACCGAGCAGTTGATCCTTAGCCTCTACTCGCTGCTCCGCGACCTGCTGGCGGTGCAGTCCAAGACCCCGGATCTGGTACGTAACATCGACATTCTGCCCGACTTAGAGCGACTGGCCCGGGGCGTGAACTTTGCCTGGTTGGCGGCCGCCGCCGAGCGCGTAGGCGAGGTGCAGAGCGGAATGCGGCGCAACCTGCTGCGCTCGCTCTCGCTGGATGCCCTGGCCGCCGCACTCGAAATCTAATTTTCCGCGGCTTTTCCGCCCGAGCCCCACCCTCGGCATTGCCTGGGGTTCCCGCCTTGCCCCAAGCCCAACAAAAGGCGGCATTCGCCGGGGACCCTGCCGGAAGCCACATGGCGTTCGGTTGAATCCGGAATCACTGGCAAGAGACCAAAACCTGTGGTAGGGTTACTCCAGTTCATCCCCCGCTCTTGGATCTGGGAACTAATTTCGCGTACCGGTTGTGCAGCGCTTGAGGAGCAGTTTCTTTCCGCCTCAGCAAACGCAAAAGCGGCGTTTGCCGGGGTCCCCGGCTCCGAAGAGAACTGGATGCCCTACGCTCCTTTTCCAGGACTCAAGGCCGTTGCCCCTGCAGGGAGCTTGACCAATGAAAAACGGAATGGATTCAACCGCAGTTGAGCGCGCACAGGAATCCGAGACGTTTACCAACCGGAAGCTGATCCGCCCCAGCCTTAACCGCGACCTCGGGCGGTCGATCGGCGTGGAGAACACCGCCATCGAGCGCCGGGAGCGCGCCGAGCGCGGGGGGACGCTCACATCTGCGTCCAGGAAAACGCCTCCTCCGGAGCAGACTCACGCGGAGAACTTTTACTATCAGAAGCAGATGCAGTCCAAGACGGCAATGGTCATAGTGCTCCAGGACGGAGAAGAGATTCACGGCATCATCGAGTGGTACGACAAGAGCTGCATCAAGGTCAACCGCGGCGGGCAATCGAACCTGCTCATCTATAAGCCCAGCATCAAGTACATGTACAAGGAATCGGAAGCCAACGGCCGAAGATAGAAGACAGGCCCGGCAGCGGCCGGTTTTCGCATTCTAAAAGCAGCTCACCTTCGGGTGGGCTCTTCTCATTTCAGGCGCAAATCATTTCAGGCGCAAAGCCGATATCGTAAAAGGTGGGCGCACTCATATATAACGACGAATGGAATGTGCTTTGTATCAGGGCACGACTTCAGTCGTGCCGAATCGGCCGGGAATCTATCGGGCTTCAGCCCCTGCTCATGTGCGGACCACAGGGGCTAAAGCCCTGATGCTTTGACGCTTAGCGGCACGACTGAAGTCGTGCCCTGATACACGACAACACTTGGAATAGACTTCTTTGAAGCCGGAGTAGATTAAAGGCGGGACTGATGCCGGATCATGACCAAAGCCAGAGCAAGATCTGCACGGGCCGGGAACCCCTCGCCGAAGATTTCCGGCAGGCCCTGCTGGGTTTTCTGTTTGAAGCCGAAAAAGACGGCCGCTCCCATGTCGATGTGAGCGCGGCGCAACTGCACCGCGCGCTCGGCGGCTACCCGGGAGAGAAGCATCGCATCCCGATCTGTTGCTCGGTAATGCGCACCTCGATGCGCCAGGGGGACTCGATTGTGCAGTCCCCGCCCTCGGGCACCGGCCCGGGGCTGACCATCCGCTTCGTTCTGCCGCGCCCCGGCTAGAGCGCAGTTGTTCCCCTCGTCTCCACCCTGCCCGTTGCGTGTCCCTGTAAACTAGAGCGCATGAGCGACGTCATCTACGGCATACACGCCGTGAGCGAGGCGCTGAAGTCGCGGGAGCGCCGTTTCGACTACGTGGCCGTGGCGCGCGACCGCACCGATCCGCGCATGCAGCGCATCATTGACGATTGCCGCGGCCAGGGAATCGCGGTGCGCTTTGTTGCGCGCGAGGAGATCGACCGCGCCACCCGCAGCAGCACGCACCAGGGCGTGATGGCCTTCACCTCGCGCAAGGCTTACTCCGATCTCGACGAGTTGGTGGCCAGCCGCCGCGGCGAGCATCTTTTTTTGCTGGTGCTGGATGGGGTGGAAGATCCGCAGAACCTGGGCGCGCTGCTGCGCTCGGCCAATGGCGCCGGAGTCGATGGGGTGATTATCCCCGAACGGCGGGCGGCGGGAATCACCGGGGCGGTGGTGAAGGCCTCTGCCGGGGCTTCCGAGCATCTGGCGGTGGCGCGGGTGGTAAACATCGCGCGCACCCTGGAAGAGCTGAAGGACCGCAACGTCTGGACCGTGGGCCTGGATGAACGCGCCCCGCAGAGCTACTACGAGCTGGATTACAACATGGATTGCGCCCTGGTGCTGGGCGCCGAGGGCAAGGGGCTGCACGAGCTGGTGCGCAAGAAATGCGATATGCTGGTTTCAATTCCTATGATGGGCAGCGTTGCTTCTCTGAACGTCTCCGTGGCCGGGGGAATCGTGATGTATGAGGTCTTGCGCCAGCGCCGCGCCAAGCTCCAGGCGCCAGGACGGAGCAGGTCTGAGTGATCAGACGTATGCAGCATCTCCGGAATCGCTCTAGCCGGCTTTTATGGGGATTCTGCGGGCTCTGCCTGTTGCTGGCGGCCTGGCCGCTGGCGGCTTTGGACCGCGATGCCTTCACCTTTACCCGCTACTCGCTGACGGCCAGCATTCGTCCCGCCGAGCACGGCTTCGACGCCCACGGCAGGCTGGAGCTGCGCAACGATTCCACTTCGCCGCAACAGCAACTGGCGCTGCAGATTTCCTCTTCCCTGAGCTGGAAGCAGATCCTGCTGGCGGATGGGCAGGAGGTTTCCTACATCACCCAGCCTTACACTTCCGATATAGACCACACCGGCGCGCTGGAGGAAGCGGTGATCACTCTGCCGCAGGCAATCCCGCCGGGGGGCAGCATCGCGCTCGAGGTGAGCTATGCGGGCGAGATCAGCCGTGAGTCCGGACGCCTGACCCGCATCGGAGCGCCGGACAACATGGCGCTGGCAAGCGATTGGGACGAGATCAGGGAGCGCTTCGGCGCGGTGCGCGGGCTGGGTTACGTCACCTGGTATCCGGTTTCGATCGAGGCCGTCAGCTTGAGCGAAGGCACCACGGTCTTCGCCGCCCTCGAACGCTGGAAGCAGCGCCATCAGCAGACGAGCTTGCAGGTGACGCTGTCGCTTGCGCTCGGTCCCGCGGCGGGCCCGCTTTCGCTGGTGACCAATGGACGCGCCACGGAAGTGGCCGGCAAGGAAGCGCCCCAACCCGGTTTCAGCTCCTCCAGAGGCGCGCGCCTGACGGCCACCACGGTGCGGGCGGAGTTTCCCGCCGGCTCCACGCCGGTATTCGCTTTCGGCGAGTTCGTCAAGCTGGAACGCCCGGCGCTCACCGTGCTGCACGCACCGGAGCATGGAAGCGCGGCCCAGGATTATGCCGAGTCGGCGG
>JBEKQR010000116.1:0-10876 GCA_049519515.1 Candidatus Korobacteraceae bacterium | reverse complement strand
CTCAACAACAGGTTCGTCGCCCAGTTCGGGGACAACACCTGCAAGGCGCTGCAGATCTACGAATACAAGTCGCCCCAGCAAAAGGAAAACTGCGGCAGAATCATTCGCGAAACCGGCGACCTGCTGGCCAAATTTCTTGCGGAGAAGAACCTGCTGCCCGCCAAGCCGCAGGCGAAGTAGGGCCGCGCACGTGCCCCACATCTGCGCCTATTTTAGGTGCATATCTGGAGCACCCTCGTAATCGGTATACCAATGAAAAACCCCACCCTGTCGCCAAAATCGGGCGACCAGGGTGGGGCACCCTCTTCTACCTCGCTTTACCTCGCCAGCTCGTATCCGGCGAAGAAGAAGCTCAGCTCAAAGCGCGCCGTGTCCTCCGCGTCGGAACCATGCGTGGCGTTGCGCTCGATGTTGGTGCCGTACTTCTTGCGGATGGTGCCCGGCTCCGCCTTCTCCGGGTTGGTGGCGCCCATGAGGCGGCGCCAGTCGGCGATGGCGTCTTCCTTCTCCAGCGCCAGCACCACCACCGGGCCTTCCGTCATGAACTTGACCAGCGCGTCGTAAAACGGTTTGCCGACGTGCACGGCATAGAAGCCGGCGGCCTGCGCCTTCTTCAGGTGCAGCATTTTCATTCCGACAATGCGGAATTGGTTTTCCTCGATGGTTCTGATGATCTCGCCGGCGACGTTCTTGGCGACCGCGTCCGGCTTGATGATGGCAAGCGTGCGTTGCAGTGTCTTCATGGAAGGCAGAATTTACCTTTCGCATTCAGTTTCAAGTTTCTAGTTTCAAGTTTCCAGTGAAAAGCCTTGCGGGCCTCCCGCGGAGGGCCGGTTGCACCGGAAACTCGAAACTTGAAACTCGAAACTAGCTTTTCGCTGCTGTTGCCCCGATGGCCCGCGCCAGGGTTTCGCCCATAGTAGCCGGTGAGGTAGCGACCTTTATTCCCGCTGCCTCCAGCGCCTTGATCTTCTCGGCCGCCGTGCCCTTGCCGCCGGAGATGATTGCCCCGGCGTGGCCCATGCGGCGTCCCGGAGGCGCGGTCTGCCCGGCGATGAACGATACGACAGGTTTTCTGACGTGCTGCCGGACGTAGTCGGCGGCAGTTTCTTCAGCGGTTCCGCCGATCTCGCCGATCATGACGATGGCTTCCGTCTCCGGGTCCTCGTTGAACAGCTTGAGCGCGTCCACGAAATTAGTGCCGATGATCGGATCGCCGCCGATGCCGATGGCGGTGGACTGGCCGATGCCGCGCAGCGTGAGCTGGTGAACCGCCTCGTAGGTCAGCGTCCCCGAGCGCGAGACGATGCCCACCTTGCCGGGAAGATGAATACGCGCTGGCATGATTCCCACCTTGCACTTTCCCGGCGAGATGATGCCGGGACAGTTGGGGCCAATCAGGCGCGACTTGCGGCCTTCCATGTAGCGCCACACCTGCATCATGTCGCGCGTGGGCACGCCTTCGGTGATGCAGACGATCAGCGGAATGGCGGCATCCACGGCTTCCATGATGGCGTCGGCGGCGGCTGACGGTGGAACGAAGATGACCGTCGCGTTGGCTCCGGTTTGCGCCTTGGCTTCGGCCACGGTGTTGAAGATGGGCCAGCCTTCGTGAATGACGCCGCCCTTGCCCGGGGTGACGCCGCCAACGACCTTGGTCCCATAGTCGGCAGCGGCCTTGGCGTGGAAGGTGCCTTCACGGCCAGTGAGACCCTGCACGATCAGTCGAGTGTTCTCATTTACTAGAACGGCCATTTGCAATCCTCTCAAAAAGGGGGTAGGGGCTAGGGATTGGGGGTTAGTGGCCTAATCCTTAAGCGATGCCAGCACCGCATTCAGCATCTTTCCTGCCTCCCTGGATAAACCTTCGCAAATATCAATAGACTCGGGTGGGGGTGCGTGCTCAAGCTGGTTCTCCGTGTCCTGGTGGATGGCCCACGCCCTTTGCGACTACTCAGTCACAGATCTTCCCTAACCCCTATTCCCTAAACCCTAAACCCTCTTGGCAGCTGCTACTGCCTTTTCCGCCGCGTCTTTCATGGTTTCGGCAACGATGAAATTCAGGCCGCTCTGCTTCAGGATTTCGCGGCCCTGCTCAACGTTGGTGCCTTCCAGCCGCAGCACGATGGGTAATTGGATCTTGGTGCTCCGGGCCGCCTCCACCACCCCGTTGGCCAGGGTATCGACCCGCAGGATGCCGCCAAAGATGTTGATGAGCACGGCCTTTACGTTCTTGTCCATAAGCAGGATCTCGAAGGCGTGGGTCACCTGGCTGGCATTGGCGCCCCCGCCCACATCGAGGAAGTTGGCCGGCATTCCCCCGGCCAGCTTGATTATGTCCATGGTGGCCATGGCCAGGCCGGCGCCGTTGACCATGCAGCCGACGTTGCCGTCCAGCTTGATGTAGTTGAGGCCGTACTTGCTGGCCTCGACCTCCAGCGGGTCTTCCTCGCTGATGTCGCGCAGCTCGCGCAGGTCCTTGTGGCGATAGAGCGCGTTGTCGTCGAAGTTCACCTTGGCGTCGAGAGCGAAGACGCGCCCGTCAGTGGTGGTGATGAACGGATTGATCTCGAACAGGGAAGAGTCGGTGTCTTCAAACGCCTTGTACAGCGCCATCATGAAATTGACCGCCGGATTGATGAACTCCGGGGCCAATCCCAGGCCGAAAGCGAGCTTGCGCGCCTGAAAGGCCTGGAAGCCGATGGCCGGATCGATGTATTCCTTGAGGATGGCGCTGGGGTTCTCGGCTGCTACCTGCTCGATCTCCATGCCGCCAGCCGCCGACGCCATGAACGCCAGGCGCGATACGGCGCGGTCGAGCACGATCCCGAGGTACAGCTCCCGGGCAATGGGCAGCGTCTCCTCGACCAGCAGCCGCTGCACCTTCTTGCCTTCCGGCCCGGTCTGGTGGGTCACCAGTTGCATGCCCAGCATCTTCTCGGCAATTTCGCCGGCCTGGGCCACGGACTTGGCGATCTTTACGCCGCCGCCCTTGCCGCGCCCGCCGGCATGAATCTGCGCCTTCACCACCACCGCGCTGGCTCCGGCATTTTTCAGGTTTTGGGCGGCGCTCTCGGCTTCTTCGCGCGTGGTCACCATCTCCCCGCGCGGCACCGCCACCCCGTACTTCGACAGAATGGCTTTCGCCTGGTATTCGTGAATTTTCATGGTCTCAACAGTTTGAGGCCAGCCTCGCCCGGTGCCACCCGGCACGCGCGTCGACGAGCCAGTCTCGGTTATAAATTTTTTACTGACGAACTGCGCCCACCGGCATTCAGGCGCAGAGATTCGTCCGATAAGCAGTTGCTCGAATCGGAGAAGACCGGGCGCGGAACACAAATGAATACAGGTACCCACGGGCCCAAACACCAGTAGGAAATAGCGCCTGTCAGTCCTGCCGATTGGAGACGGATTCCATTGTATTCGCCCAGGCGGGCGGGAGCAAAATCAAAAATGAGAAATGGATTACGTGCAGCGCGCGTAATCGCGGATGCGCAACTGCAGCTCTCCGCCGAAATCCTGATGGTCGTTGCGTTCGATGGTGAAGGCCAGGTCGAGCAGATCGCCGGCCGCGAAAGGAGCAGCTTCAAAGCGGCTGGCCATGCCCCAACCGAGTGCGTCGATAGCGCTTGCCAGGCGCGCAGCGGCGTTGGCATCGCGCGCGATCTTCAGCTTCAAATGTTTGCCCTTCAGCACCCTCGCCGGCGCCAGCGAGCGCACCCGGCGCGCCACGAATACCGGCTCGGGGTTTCCCATCCCAAATGGTTCCATGCGGCAGAGCGCCTCCCAGAATTTCGGGCCGATCTGTTCCAGCGGAAGCTCAAGGTCGTATTCCAGCACCGGTTCCAGTTCCTCCGGCTTGAGGCGCAGACGTGCATAGCAGTTCAGCCGCTCGCGCAGCTCCGGGACGCGCTCCGCCGGCAGGGCGAAGCCGACCGCACCGGCATGGCCGCCAAAGCGCGTGAACAGATGCGAACTGTCTTCCAACGCCTGCAGCAGGTGGAAATTGGGGATGGAACGTCCCGAGCCGTAGGCTTCCGGGCCCTCGCGGGAGATCACGAGCGCGGGACGGAAGTACCGGTCCACCAGCCGCGAGGCGCAGATGCCGACCACGCCTCGATGCCAGCCCTCGCCGTCGACCACCATGCAATGCGCGTCGGCAAACTCGGGAGACTGTTCGATGCGCGCGGCAATAGCTTCCAGGATGTGCGTCTCTTCCTGCTGGCGGTCGCCATTGAGCTGGTCGAGCCTGGCGGCGATCTCTCTGGCCCGCGCCGGGTCTTTCTCCGTGAACAGCTCCACCACCGCGCAGGCCACATCCATGCGGCCGGCGGCGTTCATGCGCGGGGCAACACGGAAGGCGACCTCGGTGGCGGTGAGCGGCCGGCCGCGCTCGATCTTCGAGACCTCCAGCAGGGCGCGCAGTCCCGGATTCACCGGATTGCGCAACTCCCGCAATCCCAGGCCGACGAAGATGCGGTTCTCGCCCACCAGGGGCACGGCATCGGCCACGGTGGCGATGGCAACCACCTTGAGGAATGACGGGATCAGGCGCGAGCGGCCATTGCGCTCCAGCAGGGCCTGGGCCAGCTTGAACGCCACTCCGGCCCCGCACAGGTATTTGCAGGGATAAGGACAACCGGCCCGGTTGGGATTGAGCACGGCCAGGGCCTGGGGCACGCCTTGCGCTTGCGGCAAATGATGGTCGGTGACGATCAGGTCCAGGTTCAGCCCGCGAGCGGTCTCGGCGGCGGCAAAGGCGCGTATGCCGGTATCGACGCTGATAATGAGACGAACGCCTTCGGCGGCGGCGCGCTCGATGACCTCGTCGCGCATGCCATAGCCCTCGAGCAGGCGGTGAGGAACATGGAAATCGCAGTGGCCGCCGCAGAGCTCGATGGCCGTCTTGAGAATCACCGTGGCCATCGTGCCGTCCACGTCGTAGTCGCCGTAAATCAGGATGCGTTCGCCGCGTTCGATGGCCTCGGCAATCCGCGCCACGGCGGCGCGCATATCCAGCATGAGATAAGGCGAGAGCAGTCCCTCCAGCGACGGATTGAAAAAGCGCGATGCCTCTTCCGGGGTGCGCATTCCCCGGCGCGCCAGCAGGGTGGCTATGGGTTGGGGCAACTGCAGGGCTTCCGCGAGGCCGCGGGCCGCGGCTTCAAGCTGGGACTCGGCGCCGGCAGGGATGACTGGTCCATTTCCCCGGTCAGTGAACTCATCCGGGGAATCCGGCTGATAGCAGGTTCGTGGAATCCAGCGCAAGGTCAGCGCTCGTCGTCCGAATCGGATTCGTCAATGGTGATGCTGCCGAAATCCTCCGCGATATCCAGCAGGCGCTGATAGCGGTCATACCACTCGCAGGAGATTTCAAAGACAAACATCACGCCCTGGTAGGGGAAGCCGAGTTGAATGTAGCCGATCCTGCCGAGATAGGTGCGCAGCCAGCGCGCCTCCTCAACGTCTTCTCCGTTCACGTAGTTGGCGCTCTCCAGGCGGCGGAGGAGGTAGTCGAGGTCGGTCCGCTCCAGCACCACGTCGTTCATGGTGAGAAAAGGAGCGCCGGAGGCCTTCGCCAGCTCCACGAAATCCTTCCAGCCCTCGGGGTTTTCGTCGCTGTCCCACACCACGCTGTTCAGCTCGTCGGGAACATAGCCTTTGAAGCGGTGCATGCCGTGGCCTTCGGTGAAGGCGGTCATATCGTCTTTCAACGCGCTAAGGTCATCGAGCATAGGGTTTTTGGTCGGCAGCAACATCATACTACTGCGCCCCAGCGCGTCAACAGCCGGCGCGCCGGAGACCCCGGAGGAGCGCCGCTCCGTTCACCGTCAAAGTTGAGCGCCAAGACGGTTCCGCGCCGCGCGCTCTTGAGTTTCGTAGCGCCACCGCCCTCGGCGGCAGGCCAGTTTTCCTGTTTCTGCAAGGCCCGCCGGCGGGGGCGCCGGCGCTACGTTGTCGCCCTGGCGCTCTGTGCTAAGATATTTTTTTGTCCTGCTGCCTTGGGATCGACATGCTCTTCTCCCGAGAATACGTAACTTATCTTGCCCGGCAGATCGCCAAACGCCTTACCCAGGGCGAGCTCATCGAAGCCAAATCCTTGGCTGCTCTTACCGAAAGCATCGATAAAGCGCTTCACGAGGAGCTCAGCGTCGAGGACCGGATCAACGAAGAGGTTCGGGCCATTCTCGAAGCCTATTCCGACGAGATGAAGCGCGGCGGCGCCAATTACCAGGAGATGTTCAAGAAGGTGAAGAACGAACTGGTGAAAAAGTATAAGGCGGTGCTATGAGGCTCAGCCGCGAGAAAACCAACCGCCTCGTCAAGGGTGTTTTTGATTGCCTTAAGGAATCCGAGGAGCTGGTCTTTGTCGAGGATCCGCAGACCATCCGCCTGCAAGTCCGTGCCATTATCGAGCACCTGCTGAACGAAGAGGAGAACCTCGACAAGGCCGCCCGGCAGAAGATCGAAAGCCAGAAGCGCACCATCATCGAAGGCACGCCCGAGTGGGACATCCTCTACCGCAAGTACTACAGCGAGGAAGTCAGGAAGCTCGGCATCTAAAGGCCAGTTTCAAGTTTCGAGTTTCAAGTTCCAGCCGTAAATACTTGGTCAGTGGGGTTACATGGCAGCGGAAGAACGCCGCTTGCTACGGTTTGGGTAGCGCTGGCCTCCAGGCCGGCTGTCCGGTAGGCGTCCACGCCTGCCCGCCTTGAAACTCGAAACCGGAAACTCGAAACTTGAACTCCAGCCATGGACTGGAATCCACTCAAACAGCGAATCGCCGCTCTCGCCCGCCAGGCCGGCTTCGACCTCTGCGGAGTCGCCCCGGCCAGCGGACTCGCGGAATTAGAGTATTTTCCCCAATGGATCGCCGAGGGCCGTCACGGCGAGATGGACTACCTGGCCGCCCGCACCGCCGCTCGGCAGCTCAAGCGCGGCAGCCTGGCCCAGGTGGCTCCGTGGGCGCGCTCGGTGATCGTCTGCGCCATAAACTACAACAGCCCGCAGCCTTACTCGACCGAGTGCACGGACCGCCGGCGCGGCTGGATCGCGCGCTACGCCTGGAGCGAGCGCGACTACCACGATACCGTCCTTGAAAGGCTGCGGCGCGTGGAAGCCAGTCTGCCCGTTCTTACCGCCGAATTTTCGCCCAGGCGGCAACCGCTGTTTCCGCCCGGAACCCAACAGCAGCCCGAGCTCCTGCGAATGTGGTGTTACGTGGATACCGGCCCGGTGGTGGAGCGCGTCTTTGCCGGCCACGCGGGAGTGGGATGGCTGGGGAAGAACACCTGCATCATCAACCAGCAGCTTGGCTCCTGGCTTTTTCTGGGCGTGCTGCTGACTTCCTTGCCGTTGCCACCCGATTTGCCGGCTGCGGACCGCTGCGGAAGCTGCACCCGCTGCCTCGATGCCTGCCCGACCGCCGCGCTGACCGCCCCATACCAGATGGACGCCTCGCGCTGCATTTCTTACCTGACGATCGAGAAGCGGGGCGACATTCCCGCCGGGCTGCGCGAGGGCATGGGGCGGAACATCTTCGGCTGCGACATTTGCCAGGACGTCTGCCCCTGGAACCGGGAAGCGCCAGTCAGTACGGTTTTTGCGCCGGCGGGGGCGCAGGCGAAAATTGCCAAGCCAATGGCAAGCGACGTAGCGCTGGCCTCCAGGCCGGCTGTCCGGGGGGCGTCCACGCCCGCCCGTGTAGGCAGGATGCCGATGGAGAGGTTCGCACCTACAACCAGCCTCCCACCACAACAAGCCAATAGCAGGATTGCTGGGGACCGAGATCTGGAGAACGGCGCTACACCCGAGCTTGACCCCAGAGCAGCCCTGCCAGCCAGCCAGACCTTGGTCAACCCCGACCTGCGCCGTCTGGCCCGGATGAGCGCCGAGGAGTTTCGTGCGGCCTTCCGCCACTCGCCAGTGAAGCGGGCCAAGTACCAGGGCCTGATGCGGAACGTGATCGTTGCCATAGGCAACAGCGGCGATCGCTCGCTGGCTCCCGAGTTGGAGGCCTTTGCCCATGGCCCCGATCTGCTATTGCGGCGGCACGCGCGTTGGGCGCTGAACAGGCTGCGTAAAACAGGGGTTGGGGATAAGGGTTAGGAATTCGGGGAGTGAGATTCAGGACCCCCAGAATAGTTCAGGAATCAGAATCTAATATGGGAACAGGAAACAGCAACCAGGGTACTAGTACCTTCGGGGGCCAGGGTTTCATTGGATATATCTAGTATTCAGGGCTCCTGATTTAGGATGGGAATAGCAACACAGCAACCAGGGAAGCGAAAGGACATCCATTGCCGAAGACAAATACTCCTCAAGTAACCGAACGCCGGCGCTGGAAGCGCGTGCCCGTGGATGTGCGGGTCAAGCTCCTGATTGCCGAGGGAAACGGCGAGAAAGTCATCCATGGCCGTTCCACGGTGATCGCTGAAGGCGGCATGGGAGTGACGCTGACGCGTGAATTGCCCAAGGGCACGGTCGCCACACTGGTCTTCAGCCTTCCCGGCGAAAAGGCGGAGCGCAGCTTCCAGGCGCTGCTCAAGTACCGCTCGGGATTCCACTGCGGCTTTGAGTTCACCGGCATTACGCCAGAACAACAGCGCGAATTGCGTTCCTTCTGTATGCAGACGGCAAAGAAGGGCTGAGGCGCTGTAGCGCCTGCTCAGGGATGTCATGGCGGCCGAAGGCGCGTAGCCAGGGGTCCCCAGCAACGGCTGTTTTGCCGTTGCTTTGCTCAACCGCCATTTACCTCAAGCCTCCAACTGACTTTGTATTCGCGCCCATGCGAAAGCCCTCCCCGTGGAACCCCAACGAAGTCTGGTATCCGTTGGGACAGGAAGGGCTTGGAAAGGCGCGCTTGCTTAGCCGCGGCTGACGTTCTGGGCCTGCAGGCCTTTGGGGCCTTTCACACACTCGAACTCGACCGTTTCGCCTTCGTTCAGCGTACGGTACCCGGTTTCCTGAATGACTGAATAGTGCACGAAAACGTCTTCGCCAGTATTTCTCTGGATGAACCCATACCCTTTCGCGCCATTAAACCACTTTACAGTTCCCTTCTCTCTCACAAAACCAACTCCTTTCACCGTTGACAAAAAGTATGCCGTCCCGCGCTGCGGCCTGGGCCGTACACTGACGACTTGGTAAGTTGGCGCTTCTGCGAGCGCTTCTTCACAAAAGAACATGGGCTCCCGAGTCCGGCGCCAGACTGGTTGCTCATCCCCAGCAACCGCAAAGCGGCATACGCTGAGGACACCGGCTGGCGCTGAACTCCGGAGCCCATTCCTTCCGTTTCGAGTCACTTCCCTGAAACATCAACCTACATCCTGCGTAAAAAGCTTGCAAAGGCAAGCAACGCATGATTGCAGGAACTCTGAAATAAGGCAAACATTTTCTTTTACCTTCTTACACTCCTGGTCATATCGCGTTTCAATTCGGGACGAATTTACCCATAATTGGCTACTCTTGACCCGTTTCATGGCTCCTAAGGCTTTTTCCAGAACGAGAACTGGACCATTGGTCCGGCCACTCTGCTAGCATAATGCTATCCAGTGCCGCCCATAGCCCAACCAAACTCTGTATCAACTACGCCAGATAACTGTGTCTCCGCCATGCCAGATGGGGCTGCGGCAGAGAGTGGCGCGGATACCGCTGTGTCCGAAGCCACGCCGGAGAGTACCGCGGCAGAGGCTACGCCTGCCGCATCGGTTCCAGTGGATACCATAACGGCAATCCCTACGGATACGGCGCCCGCCAGGCCGTCGCGCCGTTTCGGGATGTTCCTGGCGCTGAAAACCCAGGCGCTGCCGACGCTGAAGTACCTGGCTACCACCGAGGTGCATACCTATGCCTTCTCGGTGGCGTCCAATGCCATCCTGTCGTTCTTTCCGGCCATGGTGCTCTTCCTGACCATCAGCGGCAAAGTCCTGCGCAACCAGGCGCTGTACGAGGTGGTGGTCAAGCTGGCCAAGGATTTCCTGCCCAGCAACCAGGATTTCATCCTCGGCAGCATGCAGCGGCTGGCTTCGCGGCACCATATACAGGTTATTTCGCTTCTCATGCTGCTGGTCAGCTCCACCGGAGTCTTCCTGCCCCTGGAGGTGGCTCTGAACAAGGTGTGGGGCATCCGCCAGAACCGCTCCTATCTGCGCAACCAACTGGTTTCCCTCGGCCTGGCGTTTGGTTGCGGCGCCTGCTTCATGATCTCAGCCGCGGCCAAAATGAAGAGCGACCAATTGATTGTGCGCCTCGCCGGCAGTCATCCCTTTGTGGTTACGGTGCTGAGTTTCATCTTCGACTGGCCCATCCTGAAGCTTGTCGGGCTGGCGGCCATGGTTTCCATGTTTTTCCTGATCTACTGGGTGCTGCCCCATGGCAAAGTCCCGGCGCGTTCGGTATTCCCGGCGGCGCTTGTCACCGGCATTCTATTTGAAATCACAAAGCACGCTTATACCGCCGTGCTGCCGCTGCTGAATTTTCAGGATGTCTACGGACCTTTCTATGTCTCGGTGACGCTCATCTTCTGGGCTTTCTGGGTGGGAATGTTGCTGCTGGGTGGCGCTCATCTGTCGGCAGCCGACCATCTGCAGGAAGAAAGAGAGAGGGACCAGGGATTAGGGATTAGGATCAGGGATCATGATTAGTCGCTGCGCTTTTGCACAGGTGAGGAGTCTATGAATACTCCGATTGTCATTACTGCCATCATTTCCGCCGCCGCTGCCGTAGTAGTTCCTGCCCTCAGTTTTTACCTAACCAAGAGGAAAGAGAGGCAAGCAGAGTGGCAGCGCTATAAGTTCGAGCTATACAAAGAACTCGTAGAGTCTCTAAGTGGGATCGTGGGAACAGACGCAACGCCGGAGGGCAGGAGGTCTTT
>JBEKQR010000115.1:0-10955 GCA_049519515.1 Candidatus Korobacteraceae bacterium | reverse complement strand
GTGCGACCAACCGTACATTACACGTATAGAAGATCGAAAGCTCTTGGATACCGCCTCCAAAGCTAAGGCGAGGGTCGAAGATAACAGACATGCCGTGACTTGGGACCGGAATCTCAACACTGGCCGGTGCCGAGAATGCTGCTGAAATGCTATGCTCGTCATACTTAATGGCATCCCAGTCAAGAGGACTATTTCCCAGCCATACTTCCAAGTTGCTGATCGTTAGCTCAAGCTGCCGAAAAGTGAAGTTCGGCTCTTCGAAGTGCCTGTTGAGGATCAACCGTTCCGCGTTTACCTGGAACTCAGTGATACCGCCCCGGTTCCCTGCGTGTCCGTCGTAACTAATGCCAGTGAGGGTGGCTTGGTATGGGCCACACTCGCCAAGGATAACCCCAGAATTACATTGAAGAGAATCGCGGTCGCCATATACCGACAGCGATACAAGTTCTCCCAGGGAATATAAAAGGCGGCCGCGCACCCGTTTCTCAGGGGTGCTTACGTGCCACCATATTCCCATGCACTCGTACGCTTCCTGTAGTTCACCGCAAAACACTGTGTCTCGCCGGCTTCGCTGCACGTTTTAGGTTCCTCGTTTCGCGTTCCGTGCCCATCCTAGATGTCAAAAGGAAACGCAAAAAGAACAAACGCCCCCAGCGGACCCTGGTCTTACGTCTGCTGGGGACGTACGCGGCTTGCGTTCAAGCTGTTACTTCAGGCCCAGGGCTTTTCCGCGGCAGCCCTTTGCCCGCTCAGCCTGCCAAATACGACGGCGGCAGCGGTGCCATTGCCGCCGATGCGCGCGTCCCCGTGCGTTCCGCCGGAAACCTCTCCCGCCGCATACAGCCTGGGGATGGGGTTGCCGGATTTGTCGAGCACCTGGGCGGTGTTGCCCTTGGTCTTGAGTCCACCGAGGGTGTGAATGGTGGCCGGCACGACCGGGCTGGCGTAGAACGGGGCCTTCTCGACGGGCTTCAGACCCGCCTTGGCCTTGCCGTGTTTGTCTTCACCCTTGGCCGCCGACTCGTTGTATTGCTTGATGGTGGCCAGGAACTTGTCAGGCGGCACGCCGAACTCCTTTTGCAGCACCTTGGCGAGGTCATCGAGCTTGTCGACCTTGAAGCACAGGTTTTCTTTCAGCAAACCTGCGGTTGCGGCCTCGTTGCCGGCCTTGGCGCAACGGTCGTCGGCAACCCAGAGCATCATCTTCTTGGGCTGGCGAATAACAGCGTCCGCCAGCGGTGCCGGCTTCGCATCCTCGGCGACGAAACGTTTCCCACCGAGGTTGACGAACACGGCGCTGTCCTTGCCGCTATTAACCAGCGAGCCAGGTTTTTTGGTTTTGAAATTGCAAAGAGTAGTTTCAATGAACTTCATGTTGACCACTACCGCTCCCTCCTGCTCGGCGGCGACAATGGCTTCGCCGGTCGCGCCCGGCTGATCGACGGTGGGCACATCGGCGTCCATCTGGTGAACGTACTTGGAGCGCAGCTTCACGTCGGCGCCGAAGCCGCCGGTGGCCAGCACCGTCGCCTTCGCTGCCTTGAAGTAAAGCTTCTTGCCCCGGTGCTCCACCTCGACGCCCTGCACCGTGCCGGCATGCGGCTTTTCCCTGACAACGCCGGTCAGCTTGTACTCGAGCATGATGGGGATCTTGCGCTTCTCTACCTGGGCCTTCAGGGCGGCGACAATGGCTGCGCCCCGGCCGTTCTTTGCAGGAGGATGGGTGCGTGGCGTTGGCGGCATGCCAACCACGGTCGGATTGAACTGCACGCCCATCTTTTCCAGCCATAGCAGGCCCGGCGTCGCATTATCAACAAGGAAGCGTAGCTTCTCCGGATCAGCCAGGTTGTTGCCGTATGCCATGGCTTGCTTGTAGAAGAGATCGGTTGAATCCTCGATACCCTGCTTCTTCTGCCGCTCCGGATCCACAGCATTGTAATTACCGTTGGCGATGATCGAATTGCCGCCAGCGATCGGCTGCTTCTCGATGACGATCACCTTGCTGCCGGCGTCGAATGCTTCCAGCGCGGCGGCCAGCCCGGCGTATCCGCTGCCGACCACCACCACATCGGTTTCCTGGTCCCACTTTGCCGGCGTGCGGACGGCAAACAAACCCTCCGGCAGCAACAGATGATCCGCCGCCATCGTCCCGGCCGCCGCAGCCGCAGTCAAGCCTAAGAACTTTCTTCTAGATAAAGCGGACTTCTCCTTTTTCGCCATGTGCTCCTCACCTCGCAGTTGATTTCAAAAAGAGAGTTGCGTAACGGTGCCTTTATACATGGGGACGGCGGCGAGTGCAATCACAACGAGGCCAGGGGTTAGGTGTCAGGGTAGGGCTAACCTTCACATCACCTCCGGCGCGCCAATGCCCATCACTTCCAGAGCGCGGATCAGCCCGCGCTGCACCACCGCCGCCGTCGCCAGCAGGAAGCGTTTCCGTCCGGGGTCGGGTTCGGTGAGGATGTGGTGCCGGTGATAGAAGTTGTTGAACTGCTGCGCCAACTGGAAGGCGTACTTGGCAAGATAGGCGGGCTCGGTGGTGGCAATAGCCTGGTCGATGACTTGCGAGAGCTGTCCGGCGAGCAGCCATAGCTGCCAGATTTCCGTGCCGGTCTCGCCTTCGAAATAAGGCGCGAAATCAAGATTGGCGGAGGCGGCCAGCGCCTCTTCCGCCGAGGTATTGCCCTTGCGGAAGATGTTGCGGGCGCGCACCACGGCATATTGCGCGTAAGGGCCGGTTTCGCCCTCGAAGGTGAGGGCGTCGCGGAAGTCGAAGGCGATCACCGCCTGCTTGGTGAACTTGAGCATGAAATAGCGCAGCGCGCCCAGGGCGATCTGGGTGCCGATGGCCTGACGTTCGGCCTCGCTCAGCTCAGGATGCCGGCTGTCGACCTCGCTACTGGCGGCCGCGATCAGCTTATCGATCAGGTCGTCGGCTTTGACTCCGAACCCCTTGCGGCCGGACACCTCTATATACGCCCGCTGCCGGTCCTCTTGGCTGACCTGGTAGCCGAGTTCCAGGGCGCAGCGCGGGGTGAGCGCCACCATCTCATAGGAAAAGTGGGTGTAGTGCTCCGCCTGATCGGTGTAGCCGAGCAGCCGCAGCGCCTCGATGACCGTGTTCTGCGGCTCCGACTGGCGGGCGTCAATGACGTTGTAAATCTCGGCCACGCCGCCAAAGTGCGGATGATCGGCCTCGCCGCGCTCGGAAGCGGGGTCCCCGGCAGACGCCGGCGTTGCGTCTGCTGGGGTGGTAGAGATCCAGACGTCGTGCTGATTCGGATAGCGGAAGAATTTACGATAGCCGAAATCACGCCCCAGCAGGCCGAACTTCCACAGGTGGTAGGCAATGTCCTTGCCGACGTAGCCGACCGTGCCGTTGGAGCGCACGATCACCTTGGCGTCCTCATCCGGCCCGGCCTGCTCCTCGATCTCTTCTTCTTTCCGGGCCGCCTGCGTTGCGGGCGCTTGGGTGGCGGGCTGATGCCCGGCGGATTTTGCCGCCTTCGCGGTGGCCGGCGCGGCTGCCGCAGTAGTCTTCTGAACCGGCGCCGGGCGCGTCATCACCCAGCAGCCCTGGTTCTTGCCCTCGGCCTCGAAGTAGAGGACCTTCTTCTGCTTCAACTGCTCGAAGGCGAGCTCCCAGAAATGTAGGCGCAGGATCTCGCTTTCGCGCGGCAGGAAATCGTACTCGATTCCCAGCCGCTCCATGGTCTCGAGATGGCGGCGCAGCACGGCGGCCGAGATCAGCTCCGCGATCTCGGCCAGTTCATTTCCGCCTCGCTCGATGGCATGCAGGGTGTCGAGGCGCGCCTGCAGATTGGCCTTGTCCTGCCCGTACCACTGCGAGACGCCCGCGTAGAGATCCCAGCAGTAGTAATCGAAGCGCTCTTCGGAGGCGATCAGGGCGGCAATTTCGGCCTTGGATTTGCCCTCCAGCCGGACAAAGCCCACCACCACGTCGGCCACCTGCACGCCGGTGTTGTCTATGTAGTTCTGCACGTCCACCTGGCGGCCGGCGGCACGCAGCAGGCGGACAAAGGTGTCTCCCAAAATGGCGTTGCGCAGATGCCCGATGTGCGCCGCCTTGTTGGGGTTGATGGAGGTATGCTCGACCAGGATTTTTCCCGGGTGCCGCGGCGGGACTACTTCCTCCTGGGCTGCGGCGATCTGCCGGACTGCTTCCGCCCGGTCGATGCGGGCATTGATATAGCCGCCCCCGGCGACCGCGAAGCCGCCAAAGCCCGCCAGTGGCGGCAGCTCGGCCACGATCTCCTCGGCGATCTTGCGCGGCGGCCGGCGCAGGCGGCGAGCCAGCTCGAACGACAATGGCAGGGCGTACTCGCCCATCTCGGGCCGCGGCGGCTGCTCGACGACAATGTTCTCCAGATCGAGCTGGTACTTGCGGCGCAAAAATTCGCGAATGTGTTCGAGCAGACGGCGCTGTAAATGGCGATACAAGTGAAAAGATTCCCTGTCCTTATAGTATGGTGCCTCAGAAGACCTCTTCCGAGGTATTGATCCTTGGCCGGCACAGCAGGACGGCCCGCATCTGCTAACTTCGGCAGATGTGGGGCACGTGCAAAAGAAAAGCTGATTATAAAGCTTGGCAGCCGAGCCCCGTTTGACCCTGGAGCCGCAACTCCCTATGATGAAGTTTTTGCGTCCTGGTGGAGCTGGCGACTGTGCCGGCCATTCCTACAGGGCTCCGGCATGTGGCAAACTCATGCGAATAGCGTATCTGGACTGCTTCTCAGGCATCAGCGGCGACATGTTTCTCGGTGCACTGGTCTCGGCCGGCGTGCCCGCCGACCTGCTGCGCCAAACCGTTAGTGCCCTGGACGTGGGAGCGGCCCTGGAAATCGCAGGCGTGGAGCGCAACGGAATCGCCGCCACCAAGGTCGACGTGCTGGTCGATGGCGAGCGGGACCTGCCGAAAGAAGAGTTTTTGAGCCGGCAACACGGAGAAGGAGTGCACGTTCATCCGCACGAACACGGCGGACACGTGCACGAGCATCCGCATTCGCATGCGCATGAAAAAGAGCATGAGCAGCACTCTCATGCGCATCCGCACCGCGGGCTGAAGGAGATACGCGAGATCATCCGCCGGTCGGCAATCTCGGAAGACGCCAAAGAGAAGGCCGTTGCCATCTTCCAGGCGCTGGGCGAAGCCGAGGCCAAGATCCACCACCAGGACGTGGAGGAGATTTACTTCCACGAGGTGGGCTCAGTCGACGCCATCGTCGATATCGTTTGCGCGGCGGTTGGGGCCGAGGCGCTCGCGGTTGACCGCTGGATTTGTTCTCCGCTCAACGTCGGCGGCGGGGTGGTGCGCTGCCAGCACGGGACGCTGCCGGTTCCCGCGCCGGCCACCATCGAGCTGTTGCGGGGCGCGCCCGTGTACTCTTCGGGCATTCAGAAGGAGCTGGTCACGCCCACCGGCGCGGCCATAGTTCGCGCACTGGTTTCTGAGTATGGAAGCTTTCCGGCGATGGCGGTTCAGGCCATCGGGTACGGCGCCGGGTCGCGCAATCTTCCCGGCATGCCCAACGTCACTCGCCTCACCGTGGGCGAGAACAAGGAAGAGCCGGCGGAGCAAACGACGGTCACGGTGATAGAGGCGAACCTGGACGACATGAGTCCGCAACTGTTCGGCTACGTGCTGGAGCGGTTGCTGGAGGCGGGGGCGCTGGACGCTTACGCCACGCCGGTGCAGATGAAGAAGAGCCGTCCCGGACTGCTGCTCACCGTGCTGGCGCGCAATGAAGATGCGCCTCGGATGGCGAAGCTGATCTTTGCCGAGACCACGACCCTCGGGCTGCGCATGCGCCAGGACCGCCGCTACGCGCTCGACCGGCGGCATGTCGCCGTCGCAACGCCCTGGGGCGAGGTGCGCATAAAGGTTGGGAGCATGAGAGGCACCGACTGCAACGCCGCCCCCGAGTTTGAAGATTGCCGCCGCCTGGCGGCCCAACACAAGGTGCCGCTCAAGCAGGTGATGCAGGAGGCAATGCGGAACTACTTTTCAGGGATTAGGGAATAGGGGTTAGGGAATAGGGAATAGGGATTAGGTATTAGGAACGGCATCTCAGGAATTTACAAACGGAGACGCTCTTTCTAGTTTGCTTTTTTCACCACAGCGGCGTCATCCCGAGGGAGGCCGCCGTTGTTGCGGCCGAGTCGAGGGATCTGCATTTAGCAAGCTCCGCAGCATGTTAGTTTTGACAAATGCAGATCCTTCGACTCCGCGCCCGCCGGCTCGCAAAAGATGCGGGCCGTAGATGACAGCGGGCGCTGCGCTCAGGATGACACTTCATGGTGGTAAACAATGAGGTGGGTTTCCGGGCTACCCCCTATTCCCTGACCCCTAACCCCTCGTTTCGGGTGCTCACAGATTTTGTTTGGAATTTGATGATGGAAAAAACCAAGCCAGCGAAGTTCTACATTACGACTCCCATTTACTACGTCAATGCGCGGCCGCACATCGGGCACACGTACACCACGATGGTCTGCGACGCCGTTGCCCGCCGCCATAGGATGCTGGGCGACGACACGTTCTTTCTCACCGGCACCGACGAGCACGGGCAGAAGATCGAGCGCTCGGCCACGGCGGCCGGCAAGTCGCCGCAGCAGTTTGCCGACCAGATTTCCGGCGAGTTCCGCGCCCTCTGGGACCGGCTGGGAATCATCTACGACAAATTCATCCGCACCACCAGCGAGGAGCACAAGCGCGGCACGCAGGAGATGTTCAAGCTGCTGGAGCAGCGCGGATACATCTACAAGGGCGCATACAGCGGGCAATACTGCGTCTTCGATGAACTCTACGTCGACGTGAACACCCCCGGCGCGCCCTGCCCCGAGTGCGGACGGCCCACGGAAACGGTGCGCGAAGAGAACTACTTCTTCAAGCTTTCGGCCATGGAAGAGCCGCTGCTGAAGCTCTATGCCGAGAACCCGGATTTCATTCGCCCGGAGACGCGGCGCAACGAGGTCATAGCCTTTGTGCGCAGCGGACTGCGCGACCTCTCCGTCTCGCGCACCACCTTCCAGTGGGGCATACCCGTTCCCGGCGATCCCGCGCACGTGATCTACGTCTGGCTGGATGCGCTGTGCAACTACATCACCGCCATGGGCTTCGGCTCGCCGGATGCCAAAGACCAGGCGCGATTCAAGCGCTATTGGCCGGCGGACGTGCACATGGTCGGCAAGGAGATCGTCCGCTTCCACTGCGTTTATTGGCCGGCGTTCCTGATGGCGGCCGGGCTGCCGCTGCCCAAAGGCATTGTGGCCCACGGCTGGCTGCTGTTTGAAGAGAGCAAGATGTCGAAGTCGCGCGGCAACATCGTGCGCAGCGAGACCATTCTCGACGTGCTCGGCGCCGACGCCTTGCGCTACTTCCTGATGCGCGAGATCGTCTTCGGCCAGGACGGCTCGTTCAGCTTTGACGCCCTGGTGCAGCGCTTCAACGCCGACCTGGCGAACGGGCTGGGCAATCTCGCCAGCCGCACCCTGGCAATGATCACCCGCTATTTCAACGGCGAGGTGCCGTATCCGTCGGGCGCGGCGGTGCGCACCGCGGGCGATGAAGCCATCGCGCAGTTGGCAGACAAGACCATCGCCGAGTTCGCGGAGTTCTTTGACGGCTTCCAGTTCTCGCGCGCCCTGGAAAGCGCCTGGGGACTGGTCAGCGCGGTGGACAAATACATCGTCGAAAACGAACCCTGGGCGGTGGCGGAGCGGCAGGACGACGAGAGCCGGGCGCGGCTGGCCACCATTCTCTATACTTCGGCGGAAGCGCTGCGCATCGTGACTGCGCTGGCGCACCCGGTGATTCCCGACTCGACCGCGCGCATCTGGTCGCAGCTCGGCCTGGGAGACATCCGCAAGCTGCAGCTCGCGGAATTGAAGTGGGGCCAGCTAGGTATCGGCACAAAACTGGGCAAGGTGGAGGCGGTCTTCCCGCGCGCGGACAAGAGCGCCATCGAAAGGATGCAACAATTGGAACAAGAGGGCAGACCACAAACTCCGGCATCAGCGCCGGCCAAGGCACAGGCACCCGCAGAATTTGCCACCGCGCAGCCATCGACTGGCAGCGCTGCGGCAACTCCCGCGCCGCAGGCGGAAGCCGCTGCCGCCACAAGCGAGCCGCCCACCATCAGCATCGACGATTTCATGAAGATCGATTTGCGCGTGGCGCAGGTGAAGTTCGCCGAGCACGTCAAGGGCGCGGACAAGCTGCTGCGGCTGGAAATCGACCTGGGGGGCGAGACCCGGCAGATCGTGGCCGGCATCGCCAAGGCCTACACGCCGGAACAGCTCATCGGACGCAAGATCGTAGTGGTGGCCAACCTGGCCCCGCGCAAATTGCGCGGCCTGGAATCCAAGGGCATGCTGCTGGCCGCTACCCTGGGTGATGGCCAGCCGGTTTTGGCGGGCTTCCTGGAAGAGGTCCCGCCGGGCGCCAGGCTGAAGTAATCGCGGATCAAGAGGGTTGTGGAAGCCCGCGCCTTCACGCGGGATCAATGCTGAAGGAAGAACGCCTTAAGGCTGCCCTGTGCCGCCTCCCCCACTGCAAAACGCAGCAGACCTTCGCAAAACGCAACGCGCTTAATCCTTCCCACGAGCGGGGGCGCTAACGTAAGTACCTGAAAAATCAACGCGTTGCCCTTTTTGGTCGGATTTGCACCCCGATTGCACTACATATCGGCAGCGACCGTCCATTCACAGGCATTGGTCCGCTTGTTCGCCCCAAGCTACGCCCGGGAATGGCGGACGCGGAGGCAATTATGTCTATCCTGTTCGTGCTTCTGACGTTCCTGCTGGTGATCTCGATCACCTACTTTTTACGCCGGCCGGAGCAGCGGGCCTGGGCGCCGCTGCGCGGCTCCGAGGCTTGGGGTGGCCCGCCTGCTCCGAAAATGAATTTGGAGCTGGGTTTTGAAATTCCCAGGGGCTACTGTTTCCACCCCGGCCATATGTGGGTCTTCGACGAAGGCCGGCAGAATACCCGCGTCGGCATCGATGCTTTCACCGGCAAGCTGCTGGGCAAGGTTGATGGCATCGAGATTGTGGGCCTGAATCGCTGGGTGAGGCAGGGACAAACGCTGGTGACCATCAAGCGTGAAGGGTTGAGCTTCGAGATGCTGTCGCCCATCGAGGGCGTAATCACCTCGGTCAATCATGAAGTCATGAAGGACCCGAACCGGGCACTCGCCGATCCTTACCAGGGCGGATGGATTTGCGTGGTCAAGTCGCCCGAGGTGGCGACCAATCTCAGAAACCTGGTGCAAGGCCCGCTGGTGGCCTCGTGGATGCAGAACAGCATCGCCCGCCTTTCCGCGATGGCGACGCGCATGGCCCCCGCCCTGGCGCAGGACGGCGGCCTTCCCATCGCCGGCATGATGGCGCAACTCGACCCCGGTTCGCAGCGCAGGATCATCCATGAGTTCTTTCTGACGTAGCCGCTGCGACAGGGCTCCCGGCCAGGTTCGGCGCGGAGACCCCGATGAGAACCACCCCGGCAAGCGCCAAGATGACGGGGGCGCGAGGCAAAACGGGAGAGGGGGACACATGGGAAACAGCAAGGCAATTCTGGTGGACATCAAGCGCTGCATCGGCTGCCAGGCTTGCGAGCAGGCCTGCCAGGAGATCCATCAGTTTCCAAAGGAGCACCCGGCGCATTTGTCGGATGTGGCGCTCACCTTTGTCGAGCAGAAGGAGGACAAGTTTGTCCGCCGCCTGTGCCTGCACTGCGAGCAACCGGCGTGCGCCTCGGCCTGCCTGGTGGGAGCATTGCAGAAGAGCGCGCTCGGGCCGGTCACCTACGACGAAAAGAAATGTATGGGCTGCCGCTATTGCCTGATCGCCTGCCCGCAGGGAATTCCGCGCTACCAGTGGTCCAAGCTGGCGCCCTATGTCAAGAAGTGCGACATGTGCGTGGCCCGCATCAGCGGCGGCGGCAAGCCCGCGTGCGTGGAGGCCTGCCCGGCCGAAGCCAGCGTCTTTGGCGATCGCCAAGCCCTGCTGCAGGAAGCCTGGAGCCGCATCCGCGGTGATTCCAGCTACGTGCCACGTATATACGGGGCGGAAGAGTTCGGCGGGACTTCGGTTCTTTACCTCACCGATGTGCCTTTCGAGAAACTCGGCTTCGTGCCGCCGCCGCTCGGCAACCAGCCTATGCCGACGCTCTCGGCCGCGGCCTTGAGCGAGAGCCCGGTGGTGGTGCTGGTGGGCGGGTCGATGCTGTCGGCCCTCTACTGGATCACGCAGCGCCGCAAGCTGGTGGCGGCGGCAGAAGGTGAAGAAGAACAGCGCGGCAAGGGGAGGAACTGAGTCATGGCGTCCGACGCTAGGAGAATAACTTTCTGGCAAGCGCTAACGGCCATCATCTTCGTGGTGGGAATCTACGCGGCGTACCTGCGCTTCTTCCGCGGCTGGCAGGTGAGCACCAACCTCACCGACGCGCAACCCTGGGGACTGTGGGTCGGGCTGGGCACGCTCTGCGGGGTCGGGCTGTCGGCGAGCGGATTTGCCATCGCCGCCGCCGTCTATCTGCTCGGCATGGAGCGCTACCGGCCGGTGCTGAAGGCCGCGATCCTGCTCTCGTTTCTGGGGTACTCGACCGTGTGCGTCGGCATGATCTACGAACTGGGACTGCCGTGGCGCGTCTGGCACCCGATGATCTTCTGGAACCCGCAGTCGGTCCTCTTCGACGTTGCTCTGTGCGTCATGTGCTACACCAGCGTGCTGGCCCTGGAATTCTCTCCTTCGCTGGTGGAGAAGCTGCCGCTCCCGCGCTTCCGCGAGTTTTACTCCCACTGGCACCACCGAGCGACCATTGCGCTGGTTCTGGCGGGCACATTGCTTTCCTCGATGCACCAGTCCTACCTGGGCGCACTGTTCCTGATCGCCAAAGGCAAGGTGTATCCGCTCTGGTATAGCCCGTATCTGACCAC
>JBEKQR010000114.1:0-11025 GCA_049519515.1 Candidatus Korobacteraceae bacterium | reverse complement strand
ATCAGGTCGAGCGGCGAGTAAGTCGTGAGCGCGGACTCCAGCGCCTCTTCGAGCGATTGCTTGTGTTCACCCACTCCAATCGACCGCTCGCCGCGGATGATGAGCTGCTTGAGCTTCTCCTCTTGCGAGAGCTTCTCCACTGCAATCACGTCCTCTACGACAGAACCCTTGCCCAGGCTGGCGAAGTGGGCCATGTAAGTCTGGAGCGGTTCGCTGCCGGCCCCGCCGCTGTCCTGGAAGATGAGCTTGCGGGCCAGATCGACTTCGATCTCGGGAATCTTGTAGAGCGGATAAATCTTCGAGTAGTTGACGATGGCCGCGTCCAAGCCCCGGTCCACGGCCTCCTTGAGAAAGACGCTGTTCAGCACGCGCCGCGCATAGGCGTTCAGGCCGAAGGAGATGTTCGAGATGCCGAGAACCGTTCTGCAACGGGGCAACTCCAGCTTGATGCGCCGCACCGCTTCGAGGGTCTCAACGCCCGCCGAGCGATAGTCCTCCTGGCCGGTGGAGATGGGCAGGGTGAGCGCATCGAAGATCAGGTCCTCGGGGCGCAGGCCGTATTTGTTGACGGCAAGATCGTGAATGCGGTGTGCAATGGCTACCTTGCGATCCGCCGTGAGCGCCATGCCCTGCTCGTCGATGGTGAGCGCGATGACCGCGGCGCCGTAACGCCGCGCCATAGGCAGAACCAGGCTGGTGCGCTTCTCGCCGTCCTCGAGATTAATGGAGTTGATGATGGGCTTGCCGGGAATGCGCTTGAGCGCCTCCTCGATAACATTGGCCTCGGTCGAATCCACCAGGATGGGCGCGGGCACGCGCGTGGCGATCTTTTCCAGCACCGCGTTCATGTAGGCCTGCTCGTCCTCGCCGACGATGGCGCAACACAGGTCGAGCATCTGCGAGCCCTCGCCGATAAGCCGCTTGGCCAGCGCGAGAATGCCGTCGTAGTCCTGGGCGCGCACCATGTTGCGAAAAGTATCGAGGCGCGTGGTGGTGTTCATCTCCTCGGCGATGATGATGGGCTGCGCGTCGGCTTCGAGCAGGACGGCGCTGAAGGCGCTGGCCGCGACGGATTGAGGCTTGAGCGCGCGTGGCGCAGGCTGAAGGCCCTTTACCGCCTCGACGACAGCGTGCAGGTGCTCAGGCGTGGTGCCGCAGCAGCCGCCTACGATCTGCACGCCGTATTCGGAGACAAAGCGGCGTAGCCAGGCCGCCAGCTCCGCCGGGGTGAGCTTGTAGACAGCGTGGCCGCCCTCGTTCTGCGGCAGGCCCGCGTTGGGCTGAACGCTGATGGGCACGGTCGCGTTCTGGCAGAGGAAGCGGACCGCGTCGTTCATCTCCGCCGGTCCGGTAGCGCAGTTCAGGCCGATCACGTCGGGCCGAAAGCTTTCCAGCACCGCCAGGGCCGCACCAATCTCCGAACCCAGCAGCATGGTGCCTGTGGCTTCAAGCGTAACCTGCGCCTGGAGGGCGATGTTGCGGCCGGTTGAGGGGACTTTGCTTTCGCGCGCGTCGCGAATCGCATCCTGACAGGCCGCGAGAGCGATCTTGGCCTGCAGCAGATCCTGGCAGGTCTCGATCAGCAGCACATCCACGCCGCCCTCGATCAGCGCCTCGGCCTGTTCGCGGTAGGCTGCGGCCATGGCATCGTAGCTGATGTGGCCCAGCGAGGGCAGCTTGGTGGTGGGCCCCATCGAGCCGGCAACAAAACGCGGCTGCTCGGCGGTCGAGTACTCATCGGCAACTTCGCGGGCCAGCCGCGCGGCGGCCAGATTCAACTCCCGCGCGCGGTCCTGAAGGCCGTACTCGGCCAGCACGATGCTTGTCGAGCCGAAGCTGTCGGTCTCGATCACATCGCAGCCGGCCTCAAGAAACGAGGCATGAATGGCGCGAATCACATCCGGCCGCGATAGCGCCAGCAACTCGTTGCACCCTTCCTTGCCCCAGAAGTCTTCAGCGGTCAGGTTGTGCTTCTGCACACTGGTACCCATCGCGCCGTCATAGACCAGCACGCGCTGTCCGAGTTCCTGAAGAAAATCCGCCAATGTCGCTCCTGATTGCATCGGCCGCTTGAGACACAAGGAATGCCGCCTACCTTTAGGATAGCCGGACTCTGCGAGTTGGGGCGACCTGTGAAATGACCGGTATGTTACTTCGCCGCCGTCAGCGCGCTCACCGGCACCAGCATGTCTTCCTTGCGCATGACCAGGTTGGTGGCGTTCAGCGTGGCCAGCTCGAAGCCGTGGCCGTGGGTGATGGCGTCCGTCGGGCAGGCTTCAACGCAGTAGCCGCAGAAGATGCAGCGGTTGTAGTCGATGTTATAGACCTTGGCGTAGCGCTCCGCCCCGCTGACGCGGTTCTCCGCTGTGTTCTCGGCGGCTTCAATGTAAATGCAGTTAGACGGACAGGCAGCGGCGCAGAGGAAGCAGGCGACGCACTTCTCCAGCCCGTTTTCATCACGCTGCAGCACGTGCATGCCGCGGTAGCGTTCCTGGAAGACAGCGCCGCGGAATAGCCCCGGGCCGTCGGGATAGTTCTCGACCTGCGTGGGGGCAAACATCTCCCGGAAGGTGACGCTCATCCCCTTGGCGATTGCGGCTATGTTCCTGAGAATCCCCATACCTTATTTAGTATAAATAAAAATAAGGCGAATAGCTGAGCGCGGGTGCCAACTCTCCTACCCTTTACAAAAAGAGCTCTGTTGTTATCTGAAGGGGTGTAAGCACACGAAGACTGAATCGTTCATGAAGCCTTCTTGCTGGTCCCGAACTGGCAAGATGTTTATCCGACGTGACAAAAACATCCGCACTCCAATGAAGAGCATCAAGATAGGCTCCCCTGTCACGAATGTCGTTGCCGGACTTAGCTAAGCCCTCCAGCTCTTCCTGGATTTCTTGATTTCGTCTGGCGTCTTCCCATGTTCCACTCAGTTGCGCGATCGTTGCGACCTGCTCAGCTATCGTCCCAATCGGCCAATATGGGACAATCTCAAACTTGCCGGCAAGTTCACGGGCAGCTTCCGGCTCTTTTATCTCAACAAGGCTGTGCTGGCTAACGCCCAATCGTATGCCTTTCGCAGACATTAGCATTTGCACAAAACAGTGTGCTGCCGAAGATGGAGTTACAGCATCAATAAAGCAGTTTGTATCGAGAACGGCTTTCTTGATGTTGCGAGAAAGGTCTTGTTGTGAGGAGTCGCTCATTCCAGCCCAAACTCCTTCCACCGCTTTGTCACCCGCTCCTTGATTTCCGGCGACATGCGGATCTCGTCGGGCCAGGGGCGGGTAAAGCCCTCGGTCGGCCACTTGCGCGTGGCGTCGACGCCCATCTTCGAGCCGAAATCCGGCAGGCGCGAGGCGTGATCGAGCGAGTCCACCGGGCCCAGCGTGAACTGAATGTCGCGCTCGGGGTCGATGTGGTTGAAGGCCCGCAGCGTGACCTCGCCCAGGTCCTGCACGTCGCAATCTTCATCGACCACCACGATGCACTTGGTAAACATCGCCTGGCCCAGCGACCAGATGGCGTGCATCACCTTGCGTGCCTGCCCCGGGTAAGACTTGCGGATCGAAACGATCATCAGGTTGTGGAAGATGCCTTCCGGCGGCAGGTTGACGTCGACCAGCTCGGGAATGGCGAGCTTCATCATCGGCAGGAAGATGCGCGAAACCGCCTTGCCCATGTAAGCGTCTTCCTGCGGCGGCTTGCCGACAATGGTGGAGGCGTAGATCGGGTCCTTACGGTGGGTGACGCAGGTGACATGAAAGACCGGATAGAGGTCTTCGAGCGAATAGAAGCCGGTGTGATCGCCGAACGGGCCCTCGGTGCGCAGCTCGTCCAGTTGAACGTAGCCTTCAAGGATGATCTCCGCCGTGGCCGGGACCTCCAGATCGACGGTCTCGCACCTCACCAGCTCGACCGGCTTCTGCCGCAGGAAGCCGGCTATGGTGAACTCCTCCACATCGGGCGGGGCGGGAACGATGGCGGCAAAGGTCACCGCCGGATCGGTGCCGATGGCGACCGCGACCTCCATCTTGCCGCTGACCGTCTTCCCTTCCGGCACCCGCGAGCCTCCGCCGGAGCGGGCCATGATGTCCACCGCGGCTGAGGCTTTTTCGTCCGAATCGGTGGCGGCCGCGGCGCGCATGCACTCGCGGTAATGCTCGGCCGCGACTTTTTGCCGCTGCCAGTGCATGCCGGTCGAGGTGGCGTCGTAGAGCTGCATGCGGTACATGCCGACGTTGCGCTTGCCCGTGCGTGGATCGCGCGAGATGACGCATGGCAGGGTGATGAAGCGTCCGCCGTCCTGCGGCCAGCATTGCAGAACCGGAAGATCGAATAGCGAAAAGCCTTTACCCACCCCGGCGCCCCCCCCTGCAGGATTGCGGAGGATCACTTCCTTGCAGGGCCCGCTGGAGATGAGCTTGGGGAAGAAGCTGCCCACCTCGGCGAGCGTGGGCAGCATCTTCAGCTTATCGAGAAAGCCTTGCGGAGACTTAACCTCCAGCAAGCGCCGGAGGCGGCCGGCAATTTCATCCAGCGACTCGCTCTCCAGCGCCAGGTTCATGCGGCGCTCGGAGCCGAACTGGTTGATCAGCAGCTTCCATCCCGGATACCCCCTGGCGTTTTCGAAGAGCAGCGCCGGGCCGCCCGGGCCGCGCCCTCCGCGCACGCCCCACTTCGAGACACGGTCGGTGATCTCGGCGATTTCCAGCACGGGATCGCTTTCCGCCTTGACGCGCTTCAGCTCGCCAGCCCGGTCCAGGGCGGCGATCCATTCTCTGAGATCGTTGTATGCCAATCGAGTGCTCCAAGCACAGCAAAGACTAAAGATCCGGGGCCACAATGGCCGGTAACTGCAACTTCATCCGGCAATTGCGGGCGAAGCTGGATTATAACTTGAGCCGTTTTGCGGGCGTGAGGAGCGCAGCGACGGGAGCCCGCAGGCGAAATCCTGAGCGCAGCGAAGGATCTGACGTTTTGCGGGCGTGAGGAGCGCAGCGAAGGGAGCCCGCAGGCGTCGGGGTCCCCGGCAGAAACCGCGTTTGTTTCTGCTGGGGTGAAAGAAATCCTGAGGCGAAGCCGAAGGATCTCTAGTTAAGGAGTAGGTGCCCCACATCTGCCGCAGTTAGCAGATGTGGGAATCTGGGCTGGTAACCTGATTCCGGGGTCTCTGGCGCGTCCGGCTTTGGCTGGAATGGTAACAACTCAAAGGGCGGCTACTCTCATCCAAGACTTGGTAGATACCGGAATTCCACCCCAGCAAGCCAAATACGGGCTTGCCGGGGGACCCCGCGAGGCCCCTGGATGGCTGCTGCCCTGTCAAACGAAAAAGAAATGGTTCATGTCATGTCGCTGCTCACGCTGGCTCCGCAGCGGGCGGAGGAGGCGTTTGCGCTTCTCGCGCGCTGGAGCGAAGCTGAACGCGGCGAATTCATCTCGCTGGCCGATTCCAACCACGTGGTGCTGCGGGCGCTGGAGCCGGTGCGCGAAATGGCCGTCCGCGAAGAGCGCCATTCTTCCATCGCAACAGATGGAACGGCAGCGCTGGCTGGGAACCCCGTGGCCGTCGCCAACGGCATTCAGGACTGGGCCGGCGAGCATATCGAGCGGGAAAAGGCGCGCATTGCCAATGCCCTCCGCCACCTGCACGAAATCTGCCTGGCGCTGGAAAACTCCGGCTGCGCCGTGAGCGTGATGAAGTCCCTGGACCACTGGCCCGACCTGGGCAACGATCTCGATCTCTACACCACCGCCGACGAGCGCGCCGTCGTAAACGTCATGCGCGAGCACTTCCAGGCCCATGTCGAGTCCCGCAGCTGGGGGGACCGGCTGGCTCACAAATGGAACTTCGCCGTGCCCGGTCTGCCGGAGGCGGTTGAAGTGCATGCGCAGCGCCTGGGACAAACCGGCGAGCATACGCGCATGGCGCGGCGATTCGTCAGCCGGCGGGTGGAGAAGAACGTCGGCGGCTACACGTTTCCGGTGCCCGCGCCGGAAGAGCGCATCGTCGTCGCCACCTTGCAGCGCATGTACCGGCACTTCTACTTCCGCGTGTGCGACATCGTAAACAGCGCCGCCCTGGTCGAGTCCGGCGCCGTGGACTTCGCCGAGTTGCAGAAGGCCGCCGAGCTGGGCGGTATCTGGCCGGGCGTTTGCAGTTACCTGAAGATCGTGAGCGATTACGTCGCCGAATACAGGGGCCGTAAAGTCGAGCTGCCCGAGCGGGTTCTGGCGACAGCGCCCTTTGGCGCTGAGAAGGTATTCGTGCGGGCGCGGTTCATCCGCGTGCCGCTGATGCCGGAAGGCGCCGGGCTCTACACCCGGCAGGTGACGGCAACCGCGTTGCGCGGCGACGTTCCGGCTACGCTGCGGCTTTCCCTGCTGCCGCCCCTCGCCTCGGCCGCCGCCATCAGCTACAAGCTGACCGGCAGCGATAAAGGAATCTGGTAGACCATTGCAGAATTAAGATTGTAGATTGCAGATTTAACCAGCCGTCGGGAGTGGCACAATCTGCACTCAATTTGCAATCTTCAATTAAGTTGATCAGCTCCGGCAGCAGTTCCCTTCCGCGCACGGTGATTCTGCCAACCGAGACCGGCAGGCGAAAGCGCCTGGGGCCCGGCGCTGCCTGGATTGAAATACAACAAATGCCGCCGTCCGCGTCGCTGGCGGTTACAGGCGAGTTTTTCACAAAACATGAGCGGTGGGTTCGCTCATCCGCTCGCCTGCCGCCGGTAATACGCAACAGCAGCAGCCTTCACGCCGCGGATACAATCTCGTCCAGTGTTCATGCGGTAAGTGTGATGTCCAATGGCGGCAGCGCCGGCCAATCTTGCGCTTGACGCAGGCGCCGCCGCGCCCTTTCCCCGCCCAGCCTGCACAAAAACTGGTCAGCCGCCTGTGGACGGGCTGCACTCGCTTGAAAACACGGCAGATAGAGTTGCTCATTTAAGGGTTGACTTCCTTCCCGGCCGAATTAAATTCACCCTCGTTCTTTGACAAGTTCCGAACGGTTTTCCCAGTTGGTGGTGAGTCCGGGGCTCAAGCTTCGCTCACCGCATTCCGTACCGCGAGGGAAGCCGGAATCGAATGCCAGCAGCGGCAAAAAGGACCCGCTCGCGAAGACCTGGCGGCCTGGCGAGGCCACAAGGATCGAGAGCCAAGCCCATGTTCCCTTGATTGACGTCCGCAACGTCAATCTCCCGAACGGCGGCTGCTGGCAATACCTGGACGCCCAAAGCTACACTGCCCCGCCTTCGCGGGCAGGGTGGTGAGCGAGGGGCAGTCCGGACAGCGGCAGACGCGACGGCGAATGCCGCGGTTTGGGGGAACCAGGGATCAGCTTTGGCGATTAGCTGCGACGGCTGCGCAAGCCGGGCACTTTTCGCCGAATCAAGCAGGGAGGCGGCGGCCTCCGGCGATCCCTCAGGCCGGCCGGCGGGCCGGCACTGGAAGCGATGAGCTGCACCGTTACGCGCCCACGCAGGGCAAGCGCGGTGTGCGCCGAGCGCAATCCAGGGTTTACCCCGTACGCAGGCCGGCGAAGCCTGCGCGCGCTCACTCTTTGACCGGCGCCGCGCGCTGGTTGAACAGTAGAGCAGGCCAATCGGCGGATTGGCCTGAAGATTCCGGCGACTTGGCGTGACGAGAGGCGGAGGGGCAGTAAGAGCCTGTTTAGTGATCCGCCGGGTGAGGAGAACAGGAACGCGTCGAGAGCAAGAACGAGTCCCGAGGCAGCACTGGACAGCCCGCAAGCCGTCCAGGTGGTCGGTTTATCCGATTGGTGGCGAGCCCGGAACCCGAGCAGGGATCGCCCGTACCGCGATCATGCATTGGATGAGGATGAGCTATACCGTCCCGCTGCGCAGGCGAGATGGCCATGGCGGCAGACAATCCAGCGTGAAGGCGCCGGGAGCAGGTTCCGCGAGGGTCTACAGCGAGCCGCTGGTCGAGACGAACAGGTCACGCCCAGCCTCGGGACTTGGTGTTTGTAGGGATCGCCAACACCCGCAATGCTTCTGCCGTGCGGTCGCGCCGTGCCATCGTGCCCCACATCTGCCGTAGTTAACAGATGTGGGTATGTGCATCAGATAGACCTTACCGGAATCGCCATCAGGTCTTCCACCAGCCCCACTTCCTTCTGCACGAACGGTTCGGCGTATTTGACGCCGGCCAGCATTCCGTAAAAGGCCGCCATGCTTTCCATGCGCTGGCGAATCTCCTGCTGACGCGGGAACAGACCCGCTCCCTGGGCCTGGTCCGTGTACTGCGAGCGGTAGGCCATCAGCGATTGAAAACGCTCCTCGAACTGCTCGCTGATGTCGACCACGAACGAGGGGCGCACGTCAAAGTAGAGCGAAGCGTAGATGATCTTGAACGGGCGATGCGGCGGAAGCTGGCTGATGGCTTCCAGCTCAGCCAGGCCGGCTAGCTCTCCGTCAGGGGACTTTGCCGGCGCGGGCTGTGAGCCGAGCTTGGCGAGTCCGGCGAGAAAACACGCTTCGTAGCCCAGCGTGGAGCAGGTGTAGTGATCGGGATGGCGGCCCTGCCAGTATGGAAGTATGACCACCCGCGGCCGCTGCTCGCGCAGCACGCGCGCGAGCTTCAGGCGGTTCTCCCAGGTGTTCTCTACGCAGCCATCGGGAATGTCCAAAGCCTGCCGCCAGGCGACGCGCAGAATGCGGGCGGCTTCGGCGGCTTCGCGCTGGCGCTCGGCGGCGCTGCCGCGGGTTCCCATCTCGCCCTGTGTGAGGTCGAGAATGCCGGTGCGCTGGCCGCGCTGCGCCATGCGCAACAATGTGCCGCCGCAGGTCTGCTCGGCGTCGTCGCGGTGCGCGGCAATGGCCAGAAGGTCAACGCTCATGACATCAGCATAGCAGCAAGCAAGGACGTGAGGGTCCGGTCTCTCATTCTCGCTTGACAACTGTTGTATAGTGTAACTATACGATGCACGCATGATCAAGAGCTTCAAGCACAAAGGGCTGAAGCGGTTTGCGGAGTCCGGCTCAAAAGTCGGCATCCAGCCAAGGCACGAGAAAAGACTCCGCCGCTTGTTGACCGCGCTTGATGTCGCGAGCGCGCCTGGCGATATGAACGCACCCGGAAACGGTCTGCACCCGCTGCACGGAGTGTTTGAGGGACATTGGGCGGTGTCGGTCAGCGGAAGCTGGCGATTGATATTTGCCTTCGAAGGAGAAGACGTGGTCCTTCTGGATTACCAGGACTACCACTGAGAGGTAAGATATGATTTTTAATCCCGCGCATCCCGGCGAAATTCTGCGGGATTACCTGGGAGAGATGAGGGTCGGCGATGCTGCCTCCCGGCTTGGGGTGACGAGGGCTCACCTGTCGCGGATACTGAATTGCCACTCCGGTGTTTCCGCCGAGATGTCTCTTCGTCTTTCGGCTGCGCTGGGGACATCTCCCGATTTTTGGCTGAGGATGCAGGTGAATTACGATCTCTGGCGAGCTCGAAAAACAAAGAAATTTAAAGTGCGGCCATTTCCGCGGTTAGCGGATGGGAGTAAGAAAGTTGTCAGCGCCTGAGAGGCTCGCGCCTAGCGTCCAGCTACATCTTGCCAAGACACAGTCATTTACTCTGGCGCGCAGGGCTGCAAGGCCGCCATTGCCTGCGATGATCATCCTCACGGGGAATTTGCGATGATCGAAGGACGCACACACCACTTTGTCCTTACAATTGGGCCGGAAACAGCCTCCGGAAAATAGACTCATGGATGCCGTTGTTACTCTTTCCCACCCAACTCCAGGCAGCAGTCCGGCAACTTCTCCGGGCAGCAGGGCCGCCGTCATTGCCGCCGGACTTTGTACCTTTATAGTCGCCCATCCCACCCAGGCGCTGTTGCCGCACTTTCGTCGTCTTTATCATGCCACCGAACTGCAGGTAAGCCTGACCGTAAGTGTGACCATGCTGGCGGTGGCCGTCTCCGGCCCCATCTGGGGTGTGATTGCCGAAACCATGGGACGTAAGCGGGTCATAGTGCCGGCAATGTTCGGGCTGGTGCTTCCGACACTGATGGCGGCCACTTCCACCAGCCTGCCCGTCCTGATCTTCTGGCGTTTTGCCCAGGGCCTGTTCATCCCGGGCATAGCCACCGTCATGATGGCCTATATCAACGAGGAATGGCCGGCCGGCGAAGTGGGATCCGCCATGGGGTTTTACGTGAGCGGAACCGTGCTGGGCGGCTTCCTGGGACGCTTTATCGCCGGCGTGGTGACGGCGCACGTGGACTGGCAGTGGGCTTTTGTCATTCTCGGGTTTCTGACGTTTATGGGAGCGGTGGTGGTCCGGCGCTGGCTGCCTCCTTCCAGAAATTTCGTCCGTTCCCAAAGCGCCGCTGCCACCCTGCGCAGCGCCGCGCATCACCTGGGCAATGCGCGGCTGGTGGCCACCTTTGCCATGGGGTTCACGATGCTGTTCGTGCTCCACGGCACCTTCACCTACGTTAACTTCTATCTCGCCGAGCCTCCGTTCGGATTAGATTCGGCCCAACTTGGCAGCGTTTTTATGGTGTACCTGCTGGGCCTCGTCATGACACCGCTGGGCGGGCGTTACATGGACAGGCACGGCTTCCGCAAGACCGTGGTGCTGGCGGTCCTGCTGTCGCTGGCGGGACTCGCGCTCACATTGAAGTTGTCGCTGGCGATTGTGGTCGGAGGCCTGGCGCTGCTCTCCTCGGCTATCTTTGTGTTGCAAGCTGTGGCCACAACGAATCTGGGACGGGTGGCGGGCCAAGCTCACTCTTCGGCGGCGGGAATGTATATCACGTGCTACTACGTCGGCGGAAGCCTCGGGCCAGTTTTGCCAGCGTACTTCTGGGTGCGAGGCGGGTGGCCGGCTACGGTTGCCCTGCTGGCGGCGACAGTGTCGTTGACAGTTGTGCTTGGTTTTGTCGCCAGCCGCAAACACTCTTCGGCCTGAGAAAGTTCCGATCTAACTATGCGTAGAGCTTATTTCAAAAATAGTGCCTTGAAGGGGCGTGGCTTCGCGGGGTCCCCAGCAAGTCC
>JBEKQR010000113.1:0-11079 GCA_049519515.1 Candidatus Korobacteraceae bacterium | reverse complement strand
ACGCTGGCGGAAAGTCTGGCCGCGCAAGGGATCTTTGTACACGTCATAACCCTGGCAAAGGCGGAGCGCACGGTCGAGGTATCCCGCGGCAGGTTGCGAGTGACGTACCTTGCGGTACCAAAACTCGTGAATATGCTTACCATTTACGGATACACGCGTTGGGTCACGCAAAAACTTATTCGGGCTAGCCAGCCCGACCTTGTGCACGGCATCGGAACTGAGCATGTATGGTCGACGGTCGCGCTTGACTCTGGATTTCCGGCAATAATCACCATTCACGGAGTGATGCATAAACTGCTTCACATTGCGCCGAACGGTCTGGTGTCTCGGCATCGGTATTTTGCCGCGCTGGAGAAGCGGGTTTTGAGAAAAGCCAGGCACGTGATCACAGTCAGCCCTTACGTTAGTCGGGTTCTGCACGAATTCGGCGATTGCGTTGTCTATCCGATCGAAAACCCGGTTGCAGATCGCTTCTTCAGCAGTCCTTCAGGACCATCCCGTGAAAACAACGTCCTCTTTGTTGGCAACACGGAGCTAGGTAAGGGGCTGCTCACTCTGCTGCAGGCGCTCGCAATAATCCAGGAACGGACAATTGCTGCGGACTGGCGGCTGAACGTGGTCGGACCGGCTAAGCCGGGGCCGTATTACGACCAGATTAAAACTTATCTGAAGGCGCACTACCTAGACGGAAAAGTCACCTTCCGCGGTTTTCTCATGCCGCACGAAATGGTAAAGGAGTATGCTCGCGCGGCGTTCCTGGTGTTGCCTTCGAAACAGGAAACGGCTCCGATGTGCATCACCGAAGCGATGGCGTGTGGCAAACCTGCAATCGCCACTGCCGTTGGGGGTGTTCCTCATCTTATCGATGACGGGAGAACCGGGTTCCTGTTCCATGAGGGCGATGCAGTCGCTCTGGCCGATCGTATGCTGCAATTGATCAGCGATCCCGAGCTGCGCGCGGAAATGGGCGCGGCTGCTCGAACTGAGGCAGAAAGGCGTTGGCGCGCCGATCGTATCGCCCAGCAAACGATTCAGGTATACGAGCAGGTACTGGCGCAATCAGGCGAAAGTAGATAGGGACCCGCATTGGCACGACAGCCTCAGGTCAACAAACTCGTCCTGCTCGTGCAGGTTGATGCCCTCCGGCATGACTACATCAACGAACAAAACAGCCCTTTTATCGCAGCTTTGGGCCGCGAGGGTTTTCGCGGTGTACTGGAGCCGACGTTCGGGTTCGAACCGGATGGAGCATATCTAGCCGGGCTGTATCCGGACGAGTGTGACGGGGGAGCGCACTACTGGCGCCACCAGGAGCAGTCACCATTCCGCTCGCTGGGACGACTGTCGCCACTGCTTAATCTTTGCCCCGAATATCTGCTCAGGCGGGTGCTGGTCCGTGGAATGGCCAGGTTGTTGAGGCAAGTCGGATATGTTTTCCCAGGTATTGAGAACATCCCGTTTAGTGTGATCGCCAATTTCGCGCCGGTCTGGAGGACCTCCCCATTCTCACCTACTTTTCGCGGGTATCGCACACTGTTTTCGATTTGCGCGGAGCGCGGCATCGCCTATCTAATCCATGCACACCCGGCGAACGCTGTTCGGCTAGAAAGCGGATTTTCACGGATCTCGGCTGAACTTCGGCCGCCAACCCAATTTGCTTTCTGGCACATCGGCGACCTAGACACGATTGGCCATCGTAATGGTCCTCTTTCTGCTGAATGCAGGCGTGCATTACGAAATATAGATGCCCGGCTCGCTGCCCTGAACAAGCAACTCCGGGCCGCCTATGAAGGTGTTAATTACGTGGTGTTTGGCGATCATGGAATGGCCGAGGTTACGGGCATCGTCGATGTTGCCGGCGCGCTGCGGCGTGCCGGCATAGTACAGGGAAAAGGATTGCTCTACTTCCTGGATTCGACAATGGCGCGTTTCTGGTTTCAGGATGAGGGTGTGAAAGACGCCGTTATCCAGGTGCTCGGCGATTTGTCCGGTGGAACGTTGCTCACACAGAAGCAGCGCGACGATTACCACCTCAACTACCCTCACGACAGGTTTGGTGAACTAATTTTTCTCGCCGATCCGGGCCGGCTGGTCTCCCCCAATTACTTTCAGGGGAGGCAGATGGTTCGAGGTATGCACGGCTATGCTCCAGAATGTCCGGAACAGCAATCCGCTCTGGTCATGAGCGGCCCGGCTCGAGTGCCGGCGGAGAGTCCGTTGAAGATGACCCAGCTGTTCCCGACAGTGCTGGAAATACTCGGCTTGGGGGATCAAACCTGCGCCGCACCAGGTACAGGCTGAAAGCCATGAGCAGGTACACAGTTTGGGAAGATGCGGGGGCCGATGCGGCCGTGCAGGCTGTTCTGGATGACATTCAGGCCTCGGTCAAAGCCATCGTGGGGGATCAACTGGATGCGCTGGTGTTGGTTGGCGGATACGGGCGCAGCGAGGGTGGAGTATATCGCACTGGCGCCGGTTTCCAACTTGTCAACGACCTCGACCTGTTGCTGTTCACCAAACTGCCGATTTCGGTGGCCAAGGCACGATACGGGGTAGCGCTGGACGACTGTTGCGAGCAACTCGTGCAGCGCGGTTGCGGCCTGAAAGCTATTGACCTCCACCTGAGGTCTCGAACGGACCTCCGTTGGCTGGTTCCCAACACCGTGGGCCACTACGAGATTGCTGCTGGTCATCAGGTGGTTGCCGGCAATCCCGATATTTCGCAATGCTTGCGAGGGCCTGACCCACGAAGCCTCCCGGCTTGGGAAGGTACCAATTATTTTCGTAATCGGGGCAGTGGCCTGCTTATTGCGGCGTTGCATATGCTCGACGGCTTGGGCGAGGAATCTATCAGGCGGAACTTCGATATCGAATTGCAAAAAGCGTGCCAGGCTATGGGGGATGCTCTCCTGATCCTGTGCCGCGTATATCATTTTTCTTACCGCGAACGGCGTAGCCGGTTCCGACAGCTCGGGGGCAGTCCGGCCGGTATTCCCCCTGACTTACTTCGGCGTGTGCGACCGTGGTATGAATGGGGCGTCTCCCGCAAGCTGAGGCCGTCTTTTGAAGACTGCGGCACAGAGGAACTCTCCCGACGGTGGTTCGAAATCCGCGACACATTTGGGACATTTTTCCTTTGGTACGAATCAGCGCGTCTGAGGCGAAAGTTCCTCGACTGGGAGGATTATGCCCGCCATGTTCGCGCTGTCGGGGCCGCGGAACCTTTCATGCTGCGCTTGCGTTCGCTGGCGCACAGAGTCCGGCGTCTTTCGAGCCGTAACGGCGAGCTTACGCCTATCGCGGGTTGCCGCCAAATGCTCGCGGTAATGCCACTGCTGCTCTTTTCTCTGCAAGCCGAACTGCACGTTCGCGAGTCCGAGATGCGAACCGCAGCCACTTGGATGGCACTGCCCTTTGCGGGTACCGACGCGGCACGCTGGAGAGAGCTGGCAGCAGTTTACCTGGCTAGATTTTATTCGAGCGCGTTTGTCACCACGGTTTGCTCTTTGAAACATGCCGCAACAGCGGCATCATGAAATCTTGTTTGCCCGGCACAAGCCATGAACTCTGCTGACAACGTTACGCTCCGCATTCTACGAACGATCGGCACGCCTGCCGCGCCGTCGTCGAATATGTTTTCTCCCGCTCCGGAGACCTCCCAGGCCAACCAGGACTATAAGATCGCTTACGAGAACCGCATCGGTTACCTTTACCTGCTATCTCTCCCCGAGGGTGCCATAGCCGGCGAACTTGCGCAGGCCCTGGCTTCGGCCAAGGCACGCGAGCTCCAAACGCTTGAGGTCGTAGCGGCTGTCTCACGTACCCTTCATGCGCGACAGTACCGCCATGTGATATTTAAGTCGATCCGGCCGTTCCCGTATCTCCCGAACGACACCGATGTACTGGTCCTTGAGCCGCCCTCGCGCTTTGCAGAGATTACCCAACACCTGTTGGATTCCGGGTACCCGCTACTGGGAGCGGCACCGCTCCAGAGCCTGCTGTACGATCCGGCAGGCAAGGGCAAAGTCACGGCGAAAAAACATGGGGGCACGTACTACATTGACCTATACAAGGCGGCAGGATCAGACTATTTCATATATCTGGACAACGCTTATGCCATGCGTTACGTCCGCGAGCTCAGCGTGCAGGGCGTCCAGTGCCCATTTCTCGAGGCCGAGCTGGAGCTCGCGGTAATGCTGTACCACAACATTTTCCCGGAGAACACATTTCATCTTGAGCATTTCTACTTGACGCTTTATTACCTGTACGGCCGGGCGCCATTTTCCCTGGAACGATTTCTGATGCATGTGCGGCGGAACCGTTATACATTGCCGGTACGGGCAAACCTGACGGTCACGGCCGTACTACATGAAAAAGCGTTCGGATACGTGCCCGAGCGGCTGCAAGAACTCAGAGCCGCACTCGGAGACAGCAGCCGCGAAGCACAGCGCTTCGTGGCCTCGGATTTGCGCGTTCCATACTACTTCCGACCCGCCACTTTTCTCGGTACGGTACTGTCTCGGGCCATGAACGGGGTGTCATTTCGAAGCCTGTGCGTACAGGGCTTTCACATGCTGCGCCCATCCTTTTGTGCCGGTGCAATGCGCTCTCTTTGCCATCGCCTGAAGGGCGTTGGTGTATATGAGCAAAAGTAACCTACTTTCCTGACCAGTTCGGTGCTGTGAGATTGCAGTTCCTGGTATTGCTATGGCTTTCCCCAAAGTTTCAATCATAACGCCGTCTTTTAACCAGGCCGTTTACCTCGAACAGACAATGTTGAGCATCCTTAATCAGGATTATCCAAACCTGGAATACATCGTCGTCGACGGCGGCTCAAACGATGGCTCGATAGAAGTCATCCGGAAGTATGAAACCCGGCTCGCTTATTGGGTCAGTGAACCGGACAAAGGCCAATCTGACGCGATTAACAAGGGGTTTGCCAAGGCAACTGGCAGTATCCTGGGCTGGATCAACTCGGATGATTTGTTGATGCCTGGAGCGGTTTCAGCAGCTGTCAAGTATCTACAGAAACATCCTTCCATCGGATGTATAGTTGGCGATTTGAGAGTGATTGGACCTGCCGGGGAACACCTATTCGATCGCAAGAGCATTTCGGTCAAATGGAACCGCCTGTTATACGGCGGCTGGATTGTGCCACAGCAGACCACCTTCTATACCAGGGCGGCGCTGGAGGCGGCCCTGCCGCTGGACTGCAGCCTGCAGTACCAGATGGATTATGACTTCTTCCTGCGGATGAAACTGCGCGGCGTAAGATTTGCGACGATTCCTTTTCTACTGGCCGGTTACCGGCTTCACGCAATGGCCAAGACCGTTTCCCAGCACCAGAATAAGGTCGAGCAGGCGAACTATACTATCCGGCGCCGTTATAGCCACATTTGGCTGGGGTCGGATAGGCGCACAGCCGCAGCATTTCGTATTCTGAAGCGTGTTTACAGGCTGCAGGCTTATCTTGTACGGGTTTTCACCCGCGGCGACTTTGTGCCTTGGCGTGGGGTGCGGGCAATCCGGTCTCTTGCCGAAGGAAAATATGTCCATTCATAGCTTACGGGCAGCGGCGCAATGACGATAGATCATCCTCAGAAGCGCGGCTGTTTCATCGTGTTGGCCGGGGTGGATGGCAGCGGCAAGAGCACGGCTGCTGATCTGATCGCGGCAGGATGGCGTTCGCGAGGCGGGCAAGTTGTGCACACCCACGGCAGACCTACCATTCTGCCATCTCCTCGCCGGCTGGTGGGCCAGGTTCCGACTTGCGATCCTAGTAAGCCGCATGCTAAACCGCCCCACCACTTCCTCGTTTCGGTTGCTTTGGTCCTCTACTACTACCTTGATTTTCTGGCCGGCTATTTCGGATGGATACGGCGCAAGAGAAATTGCGGCTGGCTGGTGATGAACGAGCGTTACTTCTACGATCTGTTCTTTGATCCGGTTCGCCACAGAGTGCAGGGAGTAGAGCGGCTGGCGCGGTTGCTTGTTCGGGCCCTCCCGCCGCCGGATATCGTCGTCTTCTTACACGCGGATCCGGAAGTCCTGTATACACGCAAGCCCGAGCTTCCCTGCAGCGCACTGGCGGCGCAGCAGGAACTTATGGTTCATTATTTTGCCAGCAGAAGCGGTGTGCTCAGTTTTGACGTTGGCAAATTGTCGGCATCGGACGTGAGTTCGCGCGTTCTCGCCTACCTTGCCGGCAAGGAGTCCCTGGCTTGCGCGTTCTGCTGATTGGGGATGGTGCCGGCAACCCAGATGAGGGCATGAAGCATATCTCGGGGCGATTGTACGAATATCTGTCAGCCACTGATGGAGTTGAGGTTCGGTTAATCACGCCCCTCCACGTCTCTCGCACATTCCCCTCGATCAGAGATTGGGGGCCGGACGTTATTCAGTACGTTCATGGTCCCTCGACGGCGAGCGTCATCCTTGGGTTCCTAGTGCGAGCTTACTGCCGAAGAGCCCGGCTTGTGGTGTCCCTTACTCATCCGGTGCTAAACACGCTGGGAGAAATGCTGCTCGTGGCCTGCAAGCCGGATCGATTGCTAGCGGCATCCGCCTCGTGGCAGAAATGGTGTACAAACCATCATTTGCCGGTAGCATTTCTACCGCTCAGCGGTGTTGAGCTTGACCGTTTTCGGCCGGTAGGCCCCAAGATAAAGCTTGAGCTTCGAAAAAAGCTTGGTTTTTCTGATCGCACAGTGATATTGCACGTGGGGCATTTGCGCCACAGGCGGAACCTGGCCGCCATGAAAGAAATTACGAAAGATCGCTCTAAGCAGGTGGTGATAGTCATCAGCTCCGCATTGCGATCAGATGCAAATATCACAGAGGACTTGCAATCTGCCGGCTGCGTTGTGCGTTGCGGATATGTTCCACATATCGAGGAGTACTATCAGGCTGCGGACTGCTATGTATTCCCAACGCTCGACCCCGAAGCTGCCGTGAGCGTGCCATTAAGTGTGCTCGAAGCAATGGCAACTAATATTCCGGTTGTCACCACGCCCTTTGGAGGCCTCCGCGACCTGTTTCAGTCGACGCCCGGCCTGGAGTTCGTACCGTCGGATGCGATGGCTGAATTGCCAGCCGCTGTCGACAGGGTACTTTCGATTCCCCACGTTAACTTGCGTGATCGCGTGCAACCGCACGATTGGAATGCGATCGGCGCGCGCTTGGTGAGAGAACTCCGGGCGGTTGTGTCCTAACCCCCCGAGATGCAGGTTGTATTCCGTCGTTGTAATCGACCTGAACTGGCGCATTCGCTTGGGGTCGATAGGCCGACATGCGCGGGAAGCCTATGCGGATCTTACAAGTCCACTGTCGATACCGTTCTGGTTATGGTGGGGAGGATCGTGTCGTCGAAGAAGAGCGTCGGCTGCTCACTGAAAACGGTCACCTGGTTGATCAATTCTTAGCTAGCAATGCCGACGCACCGAGCGGATCGGCGGTGGGCCGGATCGCAATTGGCGTATCAGGGGTGTGGAACCAAGCTGCATGGGCAAGACTGCGACAAGCGATTCTGAACTTCCGGCCTGACATTATCCATGTCCATAATACGTTCGCGGGTTTGAGCCCGAGCGTATACTGGTCCGCCGCTTCGCTTGGAGTGCCGGTGGTCCAAACCATTCACAACTACCGGCTTACCTGCGCCAATTCCGAGCTTCTTAGGAATGGAATTCCCTGCGAGGAATGCGTTGGCAGGCTACCTTGGCGCGCATTATGGCACGGTTGCCGCTACGGTGGATCGCGGGGCGCCGCTCTGACGATTGCGGCTACTCAAGCCGTTCACATGGCGCTTGGCACGTACCGGCGAAAGGGAATGGTGTATATCGCATTATCGAATTGGGAACAAACGATTTTGATCCGGGCTGGATTGCCGGCTGATCGAGTTCACGTCAAACCTAATTTTCTGTTTGCTCCAGCCGTTAACGATAACAGTCCTGCCAGGCGTGAACGGAAGATAATATTTGCCGGTAATCTTTCAGTGGCCAAGGGTGTGGATCTTCTGCTCGACGCTTGGTCCCGTATTCCGCACCATAATCACCGGTTGGTACTAGCAGGGCCTGATTTGAGTGGGCAGGATTTGGGCGCTCGCGCTGCAAGTTGTCCCGATACGGAATGGCTGGGCCGGATTGAACGAGACCATTTGATGAAAGAGATAGCAACGAGCAAATGGCTCGTGCTTCCTTCCCGATGGTACGAGCCGTGTGCGCTTGTGTTGATTGAAGCCAAGGCAGTCGGTACGCCACTGATAGGCCCTTCGCACGGGTGCGCCCCTGATATTGTTCGTCATGGGACCGACGGACTTCTCTTCGCGCCCTCTGATGAACACTCTTTGTCCCAAACTATAACGAGAGCCATTCAAATGCCTTTCGCGGATTGGGAGGCGCTTTCGACAGCAGCCCGCAGCGACTATGTCGCGAGATACACTCCGGAGGCCAACTATCAAGCGCTCATGCGGATTTACGATTTCGCGCGGCGCGAGTCCGGTTCCGGCAAGGACGCCCGAGACGCGGCTCGGGCGCAGCCAGCTGTTACAGTTTAAGGCTCGATGTTTGCGGTTCGAAAACCACAACATGGAATGTAGCAAGAAATCACCTGGAGTCAAAATTGAATCCCGGTTCCAGCACGGAAGAGTATAGCCCGGACTCAACCCAGCCGCCCCGCATCCTTCTCCTTTGCCAGCATTTCTACCCGGAGATGATCTCGACGGGAATGCACATGACTGAGCTGGCCTCTGCCCTGGGTTCGCGCGGCTGGCGTGTCTTGGTGGTTTGCGCACAGCCGAGCCTTTCCCTGCGGGCAACGGCCGGTCACGTCCCCTACAGGATGGAATACAAGGGGACGCGAATCCATCGCGTGCCTGCTTGGGGTGCGCACCGTTCGGGGCTGGTCTGGAGGATGGTCTTTGCCTTTACCTATACCCTTTTATCTGCGCTCGCCGCAGTGTGGTACAGGCGAGAATACGACGTGATCGTTTTGACCACTAATCCACCGATTCTTGGCTTTGCCACCCGATTTGTAAGTTTTCTAGTACGCCGCCCTTATGTACACATCATTTATGACGTGTATCCTGAAACTTTGGCAGCCCTGGAAGTATTGTCGCCGAATAGTTTTGCCTTTTGGGTCTGGCAACGGCTGTTCCGCGGAGTGCTGCTTGGCGCCGCCGCGAACATCGTCATCGGCAGGGACATGGAGGAGGTTATTCGCACTAAGTGTGGGGGTCGTCCTTGCCAAATCCGCCTGATTCCGAACTGGTCGGACGGCCAGGTAGTCTTTCCACTCAACGGCCACCCGAATCGATTTCGGGCGCAGCACGTGCCAGCGGGGGCTCTTCTCGTGCAGTATTCGGGGCGCATTGGCAGAATCCACAATGTGGAGCCGCTCATCGACGCCGCTGAAATATTGCATGATACCAAAGTGCTGTTTCAGTTCATTGGGGATGGCGCGAGGCTGCAGGCTCTACAGGAATCCGTACGCCAGCGCGGTTTGCAAAACGTCCAATTCCTTGATTACCAGCCCATATCCGACCTAGCCGAGACCTTGTCCGCTGCCGACATAGCGGTGGTTTGCCTGGCCAGCAGCTCGACATCCTTATCGGTCCCAAGCAAAGCGTACGGAATCATGGCGGCCGGACGGCCTATTCTGGGACTGATGGAAAGGTGCAGCGAGATTGGAAGAGTCATTGAGGAGAATGGTTGCGGCGTTGTATTAGAAGATGCGGACGGTCCCAAAGTGGCTGAGACCATCACGACGCTGCTGAAGGATCGGAAAGCACTGAATCGGATGGGACAGAATGGGTATAAGGCGTTCAAGGAAAACTACACTCTCGTCCGTGCCGCCCGAAGCTATGATCTTCTGCTCCGGAAGATCCGGAATCGAAGCGTAGCTGGTGTAGCAGTTGAAGTTGAGTCTGAAAGGGGAGGTGCGTGAGCTTCACCGGAGGTCAACGGTGAAAGTTCTGGTGACTGGCGCAGCCGGTTTTCTAGGTTCGGAAGTCCTGCGCGAGGCTTTGGCCGGTGGCATTGAGCCGGTTGCTCTGGTGCTCTCAGGAGAACGCCTTCCTTCGGACCTTTGCGGCAAAGTGCGTCAAGTCACGGGTGACATACGCAACCGGCATAGCCTCACCCAAAGCGTAATTGGCTGTGATGCGGTTTGCCATTGTGCCGGGCTGGCTCACGTCTTCAAACGCGATGCATCCCCCTCGGCATTTGAAGAGATTAATTCACGCGGGGCGGAAAACGTGTTCCGGGCGGCGCTGGACGCTGGCGTTCGTCAGTTCGTCCAGGTTAGCACTGTGGCCGTTTATGGTGCGCACAACGCAAGCCTCATCACCGAGGATCACGTGTGCCAGCCTGAAACTAGCTACGCGATCAGCAAGTACCGGGCCGAAAAAGTTCTAAGAGAACTGGCCGAACAGAGCGGCTCTCAACTGGTGATCCTTCGGATGGCAACTATCATCGGCGAGGAAGATCCCGGCAATGTCGGACGAATGATTCGTGCGTTTGACCGGGCGCGGATTGTTGCGATTCCCTGCGGAAGCACCCAGAAATCATTTGTCCACAAAAGAGATGCCGCTCGGGCCTGCCGCGCAGGGCTGGAATACCGCGGCTCGACCGTCCAGGTAGTTAACATCTCCTGTCTTCCAGCCCCGTTGAGGGAGGTAACGGAGTTGATCGGGGCACGGCTGACCCGGCCCCGGCTCCGGATTCCCGCCTGGTGCCTGGCAAGCGGGGGCGGGTTCCTGCGTAGATTAGCGAAGTGCTCTGCCGCGGCTCGCGCCGCCGAGCGCACCATTTCGCGCCTAATGAGCGACGAACAGTTCTCTTCCGACCGCGCAAGGGCAGTTTTGGGATGGTCGCCAGTAATGGACTGGCGCGCGGCGCTCGAAGCTGAATTGGGATGGTATTTGACAAGAGTTAGGTCGTAAGCATCCGCTGATGATAACCGGCTTTCAATTACCCACAATTTTGCGTTTCGCTTCATCGGGTTACGAAGGATGGCCGTAAATTGCCCGTTTTCTTGTGCTTTGATGGATGAGTCCTGCCGCCCTCGATATCTGCAAACGGCCCA
>JBEKQR010000112.1:0-11089 GCA_049519515.1 Candidatus Korobacteraceae bacterium | reverse complement strand
GTCGAAGGATCTGCATTTCTAATATTCAAAGCAACTGCAGATGCCTCGACTCCCTACGGTCGCTCGGCATGACGATATCGTGGAGGTACAGTCACTTTGGAACCGCTCTAGCGCCTCTTCTCTCTTGTGAAGTAGTTCTCTCCCTTATTCCTTTTGCAGGCTCTCACCCGGCCTGGTTTTCCTGCATATAGCGTTAGGCTTTTTCCTTCGCTGGGGTGGAAGCGGGGCGCTTGCCGGGGGCCCATAAGGTCAGCGCTTGGGCGCGTAATACCCGCGGCGGCAGCGGACGCGCACCCCTTTGCGCAGTGACTGGATGGCAATGCTGCGGAAGCGGCCATCGGCTACCAAGTCGGCCGGGCGGTAGGAGACGGCGTACTGGCTGCGCAGCTCGGCCTGAATTTGCTTGAAAGCCGTAGCCACGTCCTCCAGCTTGACGGGGGTGAAGAGGCGCCCGCCGGTGGCGTCGGCAAAGCTTGCCAGCACCTTGTCGCCGCGCGTCTTTATACCGCTGATGTTGGTGCTGATGGCGTAGACGATGACCTCGGCGCGCTGCGCCATTTCGACCGCCTGCTGGCGCGTGTAGCGGCTCTGGTTGTCCTCGCCATCGCTCAGCAGGACGATGGCGCGGCGGACGGGGCCGCTGCTTTTGGCGCGCGCCAGCCGCTCGTCGCAGGCGCGGTAAATGGCGTCGTAGAGCGCCGTGCCGCCCCCCGGGCGCAGCATGTGCACGCCGTGTGCGAGCCGGTCGACGTCGTCGGTGAAGTCCTGCGTAATCTCAGCGACCGAATCAAAGCCCAGCACGAAAGCCTGGTCTGAGCTCGGCCGCACGATCTGGTTGAGGAATTCGATGGCCGCCTCCTGCTCGAACTTGAAGCGATCGCGGATGGAGCTGCTGGCGTCGATCAGCAGTCCGACGCGCAATGGCAGATCGGTCTCGCTGCGGAAGCTGGAGATGGCAGCTGCCGGCTTGTTGTCGTCCAAGATCTTGAGATCTTCCCGCTTCAGGTTGTTGATGAAGCGGTTGTGGCTGTCGGTCACGGTAAACACCACGTTGACCTCGTTCACGGTCTTGACGATGGTGGTGGCCAGGTCCTGATCCGCGTCCGATGTAGCCGTCTGCGCGTTCGCCGGGGCGCCGCCCTGGCTGGCGGCAAAGGCGGACAGAAAAAAGGCAAGTGCGAGGGATGTACAGAGTCTCATGATTGGTGCCCAATTATAACCGCAGCGCCGCCAGAAACTCTTCCAGCTCCGCCGGCAGCGGCGCCTCAAAGCGCAGGCGCTTGCCCGAGCGTGGATGAGCAAACTCGATCTCCGCCGCGTGCAGAAAGTTTCTTGGCAGGGCGAGCGCCGGCAGGCTGGCGACCCGCGAGGGCTTGGAACCGCGTCGTTGCGTCTGCCGGGGTGGTTTGGCCGGCGAATGCCGTATTTGCACTCGCTGGGGTGGACTTTGCGGCGACAGCGCCCGCGGTGCCCCGTAGAGCGTGTCGCCAACAACCGGATGTCCGACGGAGGAAAGGTGGACCCTTATCTGGTGGGTGCGGCCGGTCTCGATCTTGACCTCCAGCAGGGCAAATCGTCCGTAAGGGGAAAGCACGCGCTCCCGCAGCTTGAAATGTGAGACGGCTTCGCGGCCGCCGCCGCTCCGGGTAGTCATGCGGGTGCGGCGCACACGGTCGCGGCTGATAGCGGCTGAGACCGTGCCGCTCTCCTGCCGCGGCCAGCCGTGTACCAGGGCGAGGTAGCGCTTGCTGACCTGGCGCCCGGCGAATTGCGCCGCCAGTTTGCGGTGCGCCGCGTCGTTCTTGGCGACGATGATCAGCCCGCTGGTGTCCTTGTCGAGCCGGTGTACGATGCCCGGGCGCAGCTCCCCGCCTGCCTGCGAGAGCGCGCCGAAGCGGTGCAGCAGGGCGTTCACCAGGGTGCCGCGCGCAGCTTCTCCGCTGCCGGCGCCGGCGTGTACACGCATTCCCGCAGGCTTGTCGATCACCGCCAGATCGCCATCCTCGTAGACCACCGTCAGAGGAATGTCCTCCGCCATCGCCCGCAAGGGCTCCGGGTGCACGCGTCCCAGGATCGTCAGACGCTCCCCACCCTTGAGCCTGAGCGAGGGCTTGGCCAGCTTGCCATTCAGCAGAATCTGCTGCTGCTCCAGCAACTGCCGCACCCGCACGCGGCTGACGTCGGGCAGATGGGCGGCCAGAAACTGGTCGAGACGCACCCCGGCCTGCTCCGGCGCGACGGTAAGCTGCGAAGGAAAGCTGTCCCCGCTCTCCGCCTGCGGCTGTGCGCTGCCTGCTGAAAATTCATCCATGGCAGAAAAATTAAAGGAAACAGGATGCGGGACGCAAATGAAAATGTGGTGCGTTGCGCGTCTCAACGCGAACGTGAAACGCGAGTGTAACGCTCGGCTCCCCAGCAAGTCTGTTTTCGGCTTGCTGGCCTGGAAGGCCGGCTGTCTCCGCATCTTCGCTCGCGGGCAGGCGTCTCCCGTACAGCCGGTCCCGCACTGCGGGACCGGCGCTACATGCTTACCGGTTGACGGTTGCGACCGCCCTGCGGGAGGAGTCCTTTCCAGAGGGTGCTTTGACCGCGGGAGGATTCTTGAGAGGAATGCGCATCGTCCAGAGCACGCCGCCGGCCACCACCATCAGCAGCGCCAGCAACTGGGTGCCGCTCATGAAGCCGCCGAAGACCTCGCCTCGTCCCGGATCGCCGCGGTAGAACTCGATGAAGTAGCGGGCCACGCCGTAGAGAATCAGGTAGAGCCCGATGACCTGGCCCTCGAACTTCTTCCGCCGCACCAGCCAGAACAGAATAAGGAAGTTGATGGCCTCGACGGCCATCTCGTAGAGCTCGGTCGGGTGCAGGCTCACTCCCAGCGGCGTGCCCACCCATCGCTGCGCCAGCGGATTGGTGAAAGTTACTCCCCAAGGCTCGCTGGTAGGCTTGCCGTAACAGCATCCTGCCGCGAAGCAGCCTACGCGCCCGAAGGCATGGGCGATGGCCACGCCCGGAGCGAAGGTGTCGCAGGTGCGCAGGAAAGGAATGCGGTATTTGCGGACGTACCAGAAGGCAACCGCGATGGCAGCCACCAGGCCGCCGGAGAAAACTCCGCCCGACTGCAGCACCGAGAAACTGAATATCTCGCGCGGGTGGCTCGTATAGTAGCCCCAGTCAACCAGCACCAGCATGACTTTGGCGCCGAGCAGGCCGGCCAGAACGACCAGCGCGCCCAGGTTCCACATCTGGTCGGGGTTGAGTCCCTGCTGGCGGGCAACTTTGAACACTACGAACAGGCCGACAATCACTCCCAGAGAAACCAGGAAGCCGTAGCTGGGGAAGCTGAATCCGTGAAACTCAAAAAGACGGGGAAACACGATACCTCTCCTGCAATTACCACTTTATTCTACTTGAGCCGTCTTGCGGGCGTGAGCGCAGCGGGAACCCGCAGGCGTTTGGATGGAAGGAATCCTGAGCGAAGCGGCAGGACGGTTTCGGCGGAATTTCAGAGTTACGCGCCTTCGGAAGGCAAAACAAAACCGACCCACTTGGCCGTGTGTGTGGAGGACCTGTGAACCCGTCTCAGGACGTGGGTGCCCTCCGTGGTCCTTTAGGCCTATCCGACTGGGGACTAGCTCACCAGACCATCATTCGAGTCGGGCTCCCGATTCACAAGAATAACGGTTCAGCAGTTGGTACCACACATCACGTACTTCGCAGGCCGGTCCTTGTTGGCATTAGATGCTATGAGAGAGACGCACGGAGCACAAGGGCTCCCGCTCAAAAGTCTCGATTTTGTTGGAACTCAAAGTGCTAAGGAGCCTTAGTCAGCAACCCAGGTGTTGGCGGCAAATGTGGGCCATCCATCGAGACTTGCCTCTGCGAGCAAGGAAGCAGGAAAGTGATGCTTTCGCTTGGCCCGTGTTTTTATCGGCCGGAGAAGCGGGCGGCGATGTCGGAGTTCATCGCCATCACCGCGTCGAGCGGCTTGCGGACCGGCAATTGGTCTTTATTCAGGCGCTGGCCAAGGGCCTCCAGCACCAGCTCGGTCGGAATGTTCCCGACCAGAGCGTCCTGGGCGAATGGGCATCCGCCCAAGCCGCCGATGGCGGAGTCAAAGCGGCGGCATCCGGCATCGTAAGCGGCCAGAATTTTCTCGACGGCATCACTACGCCGGCTGTGCAGGTGCGCTCCCACATCGAGCCACTTGAAGCTGGCCTTGACCGCTCCCACCAGCTCCGCCACCTGCTGCGGCGTGGCCAGCCCAACCGTGTCGGCCAGCGACACCGATTTAATATCCATGTCGGCCATCATGCCGGCCGCCTCCAGCACCTCGCCCGGACTCCACGAATCGCCGTAAGGGTTGCCGAACGCCATGGAGATGTAAGCGACCACGTCAAGCCCGGCGGAAAAGGCGCTCCCGGCAACCTTCTCCAGCAGCTCGGAGTTTTCCTCCGCGGTCTGGTTCTGGTTTTTCTTCAGAAAAGTCTCGGAGAGCGAGTAGGGAAAGCCCAGGGTGCGCACGGCCTCGGTAGCGATGGCCCGCTCCACGCCTTTTTCGTTCACCACGATGGCGATGATCTCCACGTCATCCGGGGGATCGAGCTGGCGCAAAACTTCTTCGCTGTCGACCATCTGCGGTACGGCCCGCGGCGAGACGAAGGACACGGCGTCCAGATGCTTGAAGCCCGCGCCGATCAGCGCCCGCAGATATTGCACCTTCACCTCGGTGGGAATGCGGCCCGGCAGCCCCTGCCAGGCATCGCGCGGGCACTCGATGAGCTTGAGGTCGGTCATATTTGATCCAGGTTGTTGGGTCACGGAATGGCGGGGTTGCTGCTTGCTACCGGAGCGCATTTCGCAAGTCCAGCAATCATTGCGCAACGCCACTTCAAGAAGCCGCTCTTCTTTTCGGAAATCTCATTCCGTTAGCTTGCTCATCCTTCCGGAACGTAAATCAATTCCCCCTCAGGAACGTCATTCCGAGCGAGCTACCGGGGTCCCCAGCAAGCCTGTTTTTTGGCTTGCTGGGGTGGAGGTAGCGAGTCGAGGAATCTTGCGTTTCTGCTGCGTCACCTGCGATGTCTCCGGCTGAAACTGATGCCGTGTGAACCACTCTTTGCTCAAATCGCGCCACTCCGGATTCTGAGCTTTCACTAGCCATTCTTTCTTCTCGCGCCGCCAGTTCTTGATCTGCTTTTCACGATTTATAGCGCTGCGGATATCCGAGAACTGCTCGAACCACACCAGGCGTTCGGCGTTGTACTTGCTCGTGAAACCTCCTCGGGCGTGCGTTTTGTGCTGATAAACCCTGTTGGTGAGTTTACTCGTTACGCCAACATACAGCGCGCGGCGGGAGGCACTCTGCGTCATGTAAACCCAGTAGCGGCGTTCGGGGTTTGTCAATGTAGTTCCTCGACCTCTACTTGGCAAAAACAAAACACAAGATCCCTCGACTCGCTACCACCCCAGCAAGCCAACAACGGCTTGCTGGGGCCCCGGTAGCTCGCTCGGGATGACGTTCTAATCGCGGCGCTGACGTTATTGGTGAAAACCAATTTGAGCTTTGGTCTGTCGAACCTTGAAATACATGAGAAGCGCATCTATTTTTGCGCGGAACTCCCCCGCGTCAATGTTGCCAACGGCGTTGTGCGGCATTCGCCATTCGCTCACGTCTTCGCCAGCCTGTTGTAATTTATCTAACGCCTTGTTGAACATTTGGAAGAAGCTCTCTTCGTGAACGTAGCCGCTGCCCAAATTTTCGCGCAGTGACTTTAAATTAACGAAGGCCCGCCGGATCAGATCTTCGGTATTAGCCATGTTGCTATAACCTTTCGAGGCCGGATTCTACTACTTTGCATGCGGGCTAGAATAGCCAATTTAAAAGCAGAAAAGGCGGCACGAGGGCGACACGGAAATGCTCCCCTACGTCTGCACAATTCCCACGTTGAACTTCGGCAGCTCGGGGTTGTGGGAAGCCGCATCGAGCGCGGCGATGAGGGCATCGCGCGTCTCCACCGGGTCGACGATCTTGTCCAGCCAGAGGCGGGCGGCGCCGTAGCGCGGGTCCGTCTGCCGGTCGTAGGTTTGCTTGATGCTCTCGTACAGCTCTTTGGTCTCCTCTTCGGTCAGCTTGCGGCCTTCCCGCTCCAGTTGCTTGATCTTGATCTCCACCAGGGTTCCGGCGGCCGAGTCGCCGCTCATCACCGAGTAGCGCGCCGTCGGCCAGGCAAAGATAAAGCGCGGATCGTAGGCTTTGCCGCACATGGCGTAGTGTCCGGCGCCGAACGAGCCGCCGACGATCACCGTGATTTTGGGCACCACGGAGTTGGCAACCGCGCTCACCATCTTGGCTCCGGCGCGGATGATGCCGCTCCACTCGGCATCGCGTCCCACCATGAAGCCGTTCACGTCGTGCAGGAAGACCAGGGGAATCACGTTCTGGTTGCAGTCCATGACGAAGCGCGCCGCCTTCTCGGCGCTCTCCGTATAAATGACGCCGCCGAACTCGATGCGCCGGTTGCCATGATGATCGACTTGCCGCACGTGCAGCTTCTGGTTGGCCACGATGCCGACGGCGTAACCGCCGATGCGGGCGTAGCCGCACAGCAGCGTCTGCCCGTACTCGGCCTTGTACTCGTCGAAGCGGCTGCCGTCGACGATGCGCGCGATCACCTCCTTCATGTCATATTGCCGGGCGGGATCGCCGTCGAAGATCCCGTAGAGCTCCTCCGCGGCGTAGAGTGGAGCTTCCGGCTGGGCGCGATGAAAGGCAGCGCTCTGGGCGCGGTAGCCCATCTTTTCCACCAGCGAGCGGATGCGCCGGATGCAGCTCTGGTCGTCGGGCTCGCGGAAGTCGACGGTGCCGCTGATGGCGGCATGCACATGCGCCCCGCCCAGCTCCTCGGGTGAGCTCTTCTGGCCGATGGCCGCCTGCACCAGCGCCGGCCCGGCCAGGAAAAGCCCGCTGCCCTCGGTCATCAGGATGTGGTCGCACATCACCGGCAGGTAAGCCCCGCCGGCCACGCACATGCCCATGATAGCCGTGATCTGCGGAATCCCCTTGGCCGACATGACCGCGTTGTTGCGGAACACCCGTCCAAAATCGTCCTGGTCGGGAAAAACGTCTTCCTGGAGCGGCAGAAAAATGCCGGCGGAGTCGACCAGGTAGATGGTCGGAATGTGGTTCTCGATGGCGATGTTCTGCGCCCGCAGCACCTTCTTGGCCGTCATGGGAAAGAAGGCGCCGGCTTTGACGGTGGCGTCGTTGGCGATGAGCATGAAGAGGCGGTCGTGAACGCGGCCCAGGCCGGTGACCACGCCGGCCGCCGCCGCCCCGCCCCACTCCTCGTACATCTCCCAGGCGGCATAAGTGCCGAGCTCGAACAGGCTGCTTCCCGAATCGATCAGCAGCGCAATCCGCTCGCGCGCCGTCAGCCGTCCCTTCTTGTGCTGGGCCTCGATGGCCCTGGCTCCGCCGCCTTCGGCGATCTGCTGCTCCTGGTTGCGGATTTCGGCCACCAGGCGCGCCATCTCCCGCATGTTCTTCTCGAAGCGAGGCTGGCCGCTGTCAACCTTGGTGGGAAGAACGTTGCTGGAAGTCTCGGATGTCTTTGTGTCGGCCATGGTCACCTCAACGCAACCTGTCAGAGCAGTATCTGGAAAGACACTCAAAAGGGACGGGACTGCTCCAGCCCGGCTCGGGCCTTCAGAGATACTGTATACCGTCGAGCTACGTCTTTGCCTGAACACGCCATTCCGAGTTGAAGCCGTGCTATGCTGTTGCTGCCCTGCTCCGCATCTGTAATGAATGCTGTTACCCCAGAGACCCGCCCCCGCATGGCACGGCAAAAGCTGGTCAGCCGTCTGCTCTTCGCCGTGATGGTGGTGTTCGTGGCCGCCATCGGCGCCTTCAGCGGAATGCTGCTGGTTTATTCCACCGATCTGCCGCAGGTCAGCGAACTGGAGCGTTACCGCCCCAGCTCTATCACCGAACTCTACGATATCAAGGGCCGGGTGATCGGTTCCTTTGCCCTGCAGCACCGCATCGTCGGCGCCTACGAGGATTATCCCAAAGTGCTGCGCGACGCCATCATCTCCATCGAAGATAAGGGCTTCGAAAGGCACTGGGGCGTCGATCTCTGGCGGATTCTGGGCGCTGCCTATCACGACATCGTTTCCGGCAGCCGCGTCCAGGGCGCGTCCACGCTGACCATGCAGCTTTCGCGCAACCTGTTCCTCTCGCCCGACCGCACCTTCAGCCGCAAGCTGCAGGAGGTCATGCTGGCCATACAGATCGAGCGCCGCTTCACCAAGCAGCAGATCTTTACCCTCTACGCCAACCAGATATTTCTCGGGCACGGCGTCTATGGCTTTGAAGCCGGGGCGCAGTTCTACTTCGGCAAGCGCGCCAAGGAACTCACCACCGAGGAAGCCGCGCTGCTGGCAGGCTTGCCCAAAGCGCCGAACTTCTATTCCCCGATCAACAGCCCCGAGCGCGCCCTGCGCCGCCGCAACATGGTGCTCAACGCCATGATGGAAGACGGCAGAATCACGGCGCAGGAGGCGCAACGCGCGAAGCTGGCGCCCATCGTTTTCAAGGTGCAGAACGATCCCAACTTCACCGCCCCCTATTTCGTGGAAGAGGTCCGCCGCTACCTGGAAAAGAAATACGGCACGGCCCAGGTGCATGAGCGTGGCCTGAAGGTTTATACGACCCTGGACTTGGATCTGCAGCAGGCGGCCAACCGGGCGGTACTGCAGGGACTGGCCAGCTACGAGCGGCGGCGAGGCTGGATCGGCGAGCTTCCGAATGTAGTCGCCTCGGGCGGCGACCTAGAGCACTACGACCACCCGGACTGGCGCGCGCCGATGGCGGCTGGAAGCTACTCTCACGGCCTGGTGACCCAGGTCTCGCCCAATGCCGCCGTGGTCCGCCTGGGCAACATCACGGGCACCATCGATAGCGCGGCGGTGAAGTGGACGGGGTACAGGACTCCGGGCGAGATCTTAACGCTCGGCGATGTCGTTTATGTCCGCATTCTCTCGCTGGATGGCAACCGCGCGCAGCTGGCGCTGGAACAGGATTCGGGCGCGCAAGGGGCGCTGCTGGCCATCGATAACCAGAGCGGCGAAATCCGGGCGATGGTGGGCGGACGCGACTTTGAAGATTCCAAGTTCAACCGCGCTACCCAGGCCCTGCGGCAGACGGGATCGTCCTTCAAGCCCTACGTGTACACCGCCGCCATCGATCAGGGAGCTTCGCCCGACGACACGGTGCTGGACGCCCCCTTCACCGTCCTGACCGCCTCCGGCCCCTACACACCCCACAATTACGACAACCGCTTCGAGGGCAAAATCACCTTGCGGCGGGCCCTGGCGCAGTCGCGCAACATTCCCGCGCTGAAGATGGCGCAAAAAGTGGGAATGCAGACGGTGATCGACTACGCGCACCGCTTCGGCATCACCTCGCAGCTTCAGCTCTACTTGCCGGTGGCCCTGGGCGCAGCCGAGGTCACGCTGCTGGAGCACACCGCCGCATACTCGGCTTTTCCCAACGACGGCGTGCGGGTGGCGCCGCATACCATCCGCAAAGTGGCCGACTACGACGGACGCGTGCTGGAAGAAAGCCTGCCGGAGGTTCGCGACGTGGTTGGCGAGCGCACCGCGCGCATCATGACCTCGATGCTGCGCGAGGTGGTGGAGCACGGCACTGGCGCGCAGGCCGCCAAGCTGAAACATGCCCTGGCCGGCAAAACCGGGACGACCAATGATTTCACCGACGCCTGGTTCATGGGCTTTTCCCCTTCCATAACTTGTGGCGTGTGGGTAGGCTTCGACGAGAAAAAGACCTTGGGCGACAAGGAGACCGGCTCCTTGACCGCCCTGCCGATATGGATAGATTTCATGCGGACGGCCATCGGCGGCCACGACGATGAGAAGTTTGCCGAACCGGCCGCCGCTGCGCCGCCGCAGCGCGCCATCGCTTTGACGCAGGGAACAGCGGCCAGCAAAGCCGTCGAGACCCGGTGAGAAGCGATTTAAGATTTTTGATTTTTGATTTCAGATTGAATTCGACCGTGCCCCACATCTGCCGTAGTTAGCAGATGTGGGAATTAGATTCTTGATTCCAGGATTTAAGGCAGCGGCACGATGCGTATTTTCCGCGGGCTTCTTTACGCCCTCATACTGGTTCTGGTCGGCCTGGCTTCGGCGCTGACGGCGATGCGCTTCGCCATCCACGGGCGTGAAGTGTCCGTGCCCAAAGTGGTGGGGCTCACACCAGCCGACGCCCAAAAGCTGGCCGGTGAAAGCGGCTTGCACTTCTCGGCTGAGCAGCGATTCTACAGCAGCGCGGTGGCGGAAGGCCGCATTGTTTCGCAACTTCCCGCCGCCGGCACGCGGGTTCGCGTCGGCTATCAGCTTCGCGTCGCCGAAAGCCTCGGCCCGCAGAAGGCAGAAATTCCCAACCTGCTGGGGCAGTCGCAGCGCTCGGCTGAGCTGAACCTTCGCCGCCGCGGGCTCGAGCTGGGAACGGTGGCGCAACTGGCGACCGCCGATTCCGCTCCGGAGCAGGTTGTTGCCCAAAGCCCCACGCCCGACGCGCAGCAAATCTCGACCCCGGCGGTCAGCGTGCTGCTGAGCGCGCCCCCGGCGCCGGAGCAGTTCGTCATGCCGGACTTCGCCGGCTCAAGCCTCTCCGAGGCGACGGCCACGGTGCGCGGAGCCGGACTGACGCTCGGTCCGATCTCCAACGCGCCCGCCGCTTCCGCCACTCCAGCCGCCCCCGCCGGGCAGAACGCGAACCTTGCTCAGCGCTCTTCCGAGGCCGTAATTGCGCGCCAGACACCCGCGCCCGGGCAACGCGTGACGGCGGGAACCACCGTGACCTTCGAGATCACGCCGCAATAAGCGGCTTTATTTTTATATGGGACTGCTTCACAGTTGCTGTATCCACGAGAACACTGGAAAGTATCAGGGCACGACTTCACAGGCTGCTGAAAAACGTCAGCTAGCGATATGTTTTGAAGGGGCGCGGCTTTAGCCGCGCCGTGAGAGGCCCTTTATTATCAATATCCCGAGCGGGCTT
>JBEKQR010000111.1:0-11103 GCA_049519515.1 Candidatus Korobacteraceae bacterium | reverse complement strand
CTGAGGTATTCCAGCGTCAGCTCTGCAAATGATCCACGCTCCTTGATTGCCTACCTACGTGGCTATAGAGTCAGTGACTATGCAGCGCACCTCCGCTCCGACATCTTCTGGAAAGCGGAATCACGCAGGCTTGCCGAAAGGACACGCTCTTCTTTGCAGCTTTCCATAATCAGTTCTTTTCGGAACACTCGAACACGACAGTTTCGCTGACGCAATTTCAACTATTTTCCGGACCTGTGTGAGAGAGGTTTTCGGAACACAATTCGGCGATTATTTACCCTGGCCGACGGCTCGGACCAGCGCATGTTTCTAGACATAATGGTGTTTCCCGGTACGAATCAGACGGGCGGCCTCTCAATCAGAACAATGCCTGTTTTTCGTTAAAGTGAATACTGTTTGCGATGAACAGCCGCGGGGCACGGAATCTCAGTGCGATGGGAGCTATGCCTGCTTCGCGAAGGCGATGTTTGACTCATAGCACCCTGCCAATGGCGTCAGCAGACCACCAAAATTGGCGTTGACAGTTAGCCAGGATTCCTGCCTAATTAAACCCGCTCGGCTCCAATTGATCTCTGCTGCGGAAATGTCGCTGGCGGCAGGATCGCACACGTGTTGTATTCGAGTGCAGGCCCCGATCAGTCGGTTCTCGAAGATCTCACCAAGGCGGTGTTCGTATCCGACATGAAGGTACTCATCACCGACTTCAATTATCCAGACACGCAGCTTGAGCAGAGCCTGTTCCGTAACGCCGGGATCGAATGCCTGGTCGGGAACTGCCGCACCGAGGAGGACGTCATCGCCGCCTCGGAGGGCTGCTTTGGATTGCTGGTGCAATATGCCGCGGTCGGCGCCAAGGTTTTCACCGCCCGGCCGGAGATTCGGATCTGCAGCCGCTACGGCGCCGGAACCGACACGATCGATTCCGCCGCCGCCCAGCATTACGGCGTCTGGGTGGCAAACTCGCCGGATTACGGCATCGGCGAAGTAGCCACGCATGCGCTCAGCATGACGCTGGCGCTGCTGCGTCACCTCAAGGCGTTCGACTGTGACGTGCGACAGGGCAAGTGGGATCCAGTCGCCACCGGAGAGATCGGGCGTGTCGGCAACATGACCCTGGGAATCCTGGGCCTGGGCCGCATCGGCAAGCGCATGGCGCACATCGGCCGTAACTGCTTTCGTCGCGTGATCGCCTGCGATCCCTACATCATCGACGGCGATCTTCCTGCATTCGTGGAGAGGGCATCGCTGGGGGAGCTGTTCCGGACGAGCGACGCCATCTCGATTCATGTTCCCCTTACCGAGGAAACCCGCGGCATGGTCAACGCCAGCCTGCTTCGGCTAATGAAGCCCAGGAGCGTGCTTGTGAACACCTCGCGTGGCGCGGTGGTGAACGTCGACGATCTGCTGGCCGCCCTGGATGCGGGGCAACTCGATGGCGCCGGCCTGGATGTGTTGCCGGTCGAACCGCCGGAGCTGGGTTCGGCTCTGCTCGCGCATCCCCGCATCCTGTTCAGCCCGCATGCGGCGTTCTACTCCGTGGAGTCGCATCCGGAGGTGCGGCGCAAGGCGGCGCAGAACCTGATCGACTGGGCGCAGCATGGGCGTCCCACGTACGTTGTGATCGCGGGAGCGGAACGCAGTGACACCGTGAAGGCGAAGTCGTTATGAACATCATCAAGGAGTTGCTGCAAGGGATTCCGTTACCGCGCATGGCGCGGGTTCTGCAAAACTTCCCTGTCACTGAAGTCGGCGACCTTGTCGGCGCGCTGCGACAGGAGATGCACAAGCCCACAATCCTCTCTTCCATCAAGCCCTGGACGCGGATCTCTATCGCGGTCGGCAGCCGGGGTGTTGCGGAGATTCCGACTCTTGCGCGCAATCAGAACCGTGTAACCGCGTCCGTCAGCTAGCCTTGGATGAAATTCGATATGCCGACGTGTGGAGGCTGCCGGACCTGCAAACTGGATTGCTCGTTCAAACACGAACAGGAGTTCAATCCATCCATCTCCCAGGAACGGGCTCAACTTCCAGATAGCGAACAATATCCCAGAACTGCTATTCGCTAGCTTGGTTCAGTAATTCGATCGACGAGCGGTCCAGCTTAAGCGTAGTTGCCTTAAGCAGATCTTGTAGCTGCTCCACGCTTGTGGCGCTAGCGATCGGGGCAGTGATGCTTGGGCGGGCAATCAACCAGGCGATTGCCACCTGCGCCGGCGTCGCGTTCAATTCTTTCGACACCACGTCCAGGGCGTGCAAAATCCGAAATCCACGTTCGTTGAGGAAGCGCTTTACAGTTCTCTGTCCACGTGGACTCTTGGAGAGGTCACCTTCCGATCTGTATTTTCCGGTGAGAAACCCTGCGGCAAGCGAGTAGAAATTGATAACCCCTATGCCTTCCTTCAGGCAGAGCGGCTCAAGTGCGGCCTCGTAGTCGGCGCGATTAGCAAGATGGTACTCCGGCTGTAAACTCTCAAAACGAGGCAGCCCAAGGCGGCTGCTCACCTCAAATGACTCCGCAAGGCGCCCGGCCGGCAGATTCGAGGCCCCGATGGCGCGGACCTTTCCGGCTTTTACAAACTTGCCGAGTGCTCCCAGGGTTTCCTGCAGAGGTGTATTTAGATCGTTGCGGTGCGTCTGATAGAGATCGATGTAGTCGGTCTGCAGACGCCGTAGCGAAGCTTCTAGTGCTTCTGTCAGATAGGCTGCTGACAAGCCTTCCTTGCCAGGCCCCATTTTGTTTCCGCCCTTGGTCGCAATCAGGACTTTGTCGCGTTTACCGCTTTTCTTAAGCCACTTTCCAATGATCGTTTCAGACTCGCCGCCCTTATTGCCGGGCACAAATGTCGTGTAGGTGTCCGCGGTGTCGACGAGATTGAATCCAGCATCGATGAAGGCATCCAGAATTCGGAATGAGGTGGCTTCGTCAGCCGTCCAACCAAAAACATTGGTTCCGAGGGTGAGCAGCCCAATCTCAAGCCCAGAATTTCCGAGTTTACGTCTTTCCATTGTGAGCACCTTATTAGTTTTCGCGATTCTACTGCAGCGGCATCTTGTGCTACCAGTATTGAAGGCTATCTCATGCATTCGGTAATGGAATCGGTTAAGCGCAACCGCTGGCTCCGTCGCACCGGCGGCCGACATCGCCGACATCAATGGTATCCACCGCAATACCGTCCGCTTGTTTCGTCAGCACAATGTTCTTCAGCCACGTCTTGTCTTCGGTTGGATAGTCCAGTCTGAAATGGCATCCTCGGCTCTCTCGTCGCAGGAGCGCAGCGCGCGCGATCGTCTCAGCCAATGTAAGCATGCCATAGACTTCTACCGAAGCTGTCAATCCATTTCCGGACAATATCGTATCGCTCGGCGCCTTGTGATAGCCGTCTTTCAAAGCAGCGAGTTTCTGTAGGCCCTGATTCAAACTATCCTCGGCCCTGACCACAGCAAAATACTTACTGCACAGATCCCGTATGGAAGCCCGTATTTCCTTAATCGTCGATAGCTCTCGCGAATAGAACCTTACTTTGTCCTCAACAAATGGCAGCGCGTCACGGGCATTGAGGGCCAGTGCCTGGCCGCTTTGAGATTGAACCTTCTCCATGGCTGTCAGTCCAGCTCGATAGCCGAACGCTAGAGCGTCGGCGAGGGCCCCGTTAGGAAGGCGATTGGCGCCATGTATTCCACCGGCAATTTCTCCGGCCGCCAGCAGTCCGGAAACACACGTCTCTGCATGCTTATTGATCCTGACTCCGCCAAGAAACGTGTGCACGCCAAGAGTCATTTCAAGCGGCTGATAGGACAGGTTTAGTCCTGCGTTCTTGAAGACCTTTGTTACCGACGGATTAGTCTTTTCGATGGTGCTGTATGCACTGGACAAATCCATATACACACCGCCATGAGCCGTGATATTGCCGCTGAACAGCTCACGACCTACTGCTGCGATTCTAGCGCTACGGTTTGAGTTCGCTTCCTCGATTCCATACTTGATCAGGAATCTTTCGCCCAAGCCGTTGTAGAGACGTCCGCCATTCATCAACAGGGAACTCGAATTAGGAGCGTATCCCATCAACCGCTCCGGGTGACAAACCATCAACTGAAATTCAACCATCTCCATGTCGATGAGCTGGCAGCCGGCGTTGAATGCCAAAGCGTATCCGTCTCCGACGGTGTCCTTGCTGTTGTCAGTATATGTATAAAGCTGTCCGCCGCCGCCTGCTGCCAGGATAGTAATCGCAGGCCTGACGACAACAATGCGACTGTTCGTCACATCCACTCCCCAGGCCGCGCAGACTGTGTTGTTCTCGACAAGCAGGTCACAGATCATTAAGTGAGAAACTGCTCTTATTTTTGACTCCGTTGCCAGCCGCTGGCGTAAGCAGTTTATGATAGCCGGCCCGGTCGCATCGTACTTGTGTATCGTCCGAGGAAATGAGTGCCCCGGCCTCAACTTTGGCGACAGCCGCCCATTTGAATCCCTGACTACGTCCATTCCCCAGCTATCCAGCTTCTCAGTAATCGGATTAATGTCTCGAACCATTACCCGCACGAGTTCCGGGTCGTTAAGTCCATAGCCGACTTTCAGCACATCCTCGAAATATACATCGGGATTGTCTTTCGGGTCGGGATATCCTGTGGCAGCTGCGTAGCCTCCGCGCGCCATAAATGTAGAGCCGCTGCCGATTGCCCCCTTGCTCGTCAGCAAAACGCTCAGCCCACCTTCCGCGCACGTCAAGGCAGAGACTATACCCGCACCGCCAGCGCCGATTACCAATACATCCGTAGTCACTTCTTCAACTGGAAGGCTAAGTGCCATCGAAAATCCTCCTTAGCTGTCAATCCTCTTTCCGCAGTATTACTAATGTGGTTCAGCGCACCACGCTGATCCGGCCTCCTGTCTTGATGGGCAGCGGTGGGATATCGATCGGCCGTTCACGCGCCGGAACGGATTAGCTACATCAGAAAGCCACCTTTTTAGATACGGATTCAGGAAGGCATAGCAAGATCGCTACTGCAAGCAGGTAGTAGATCGGCGCTAGACCAATACCGGCTCGTAAGCCATAATGCTGACCGACAAAGCCTGCCACAAAAGGCGAGAGGAACGCGCCAATTCTACCGAAATTGAAGGTACTACCAGTACCCATTGCCCGAATCTCTTTTGGAAACAGCTCAACTGCAAATGTGCCGAAAATCGCCGGAATCCCTCCTATGCCAAACATCAGCACGAAAGCGGACCAGAATAGGAACTGCGAGCTGGTTGAGAAGAGATATATGGGGAGCAGAATAACGTTCCACAGGCAAGCAATGATCAGTGCCTTCCGCCTTCCATATCTGGCAATCATCCCAAATAGTTGCCCGCCGATAAATGAGCCGCAATACATGATGACCATAAACAGCCCCATGTTTCGCAGGCTGAACCCTCGGACCTTGACCAGGAAAGTCGGCACCCAGCTATAGATAGTCCAGTTGCCGGCCATATAGAAGATGGTGAAAAGCGATAAGAGCAGGGTGGTCCTTCGGACCTCGGGCGAAACTAGCTCGGCAACCCGCGTTCTTTTCTTTGGTCCTGCTTTTGGGGAAGAAGAGCTGCTTTTAGGTACCGCAAGCTGGACATAGAGTCCCGCGAGTACGGACATACTGCCAATTAAGAAGATTAGGCGCCAATCATAATGATTGCCCAGGATGAGAGCTCCCATGGCACTGACGATAATACTTGCGACAGCAAAGTTAGTTATAAAGGCTGTTGCCTGGGCGCGGTATTTTGCCGACCAATGCTCGCCGATCACCGCCGCACAAGGTCCCAATAGCCCGCCAATTCCTAAGCCGGCGATGAACCTCACGGCCACAAATGCGCCCCAGGTACTCACAACATAAACGGCGCCCGAAAAAACTCCGATTTCAACCAGGCCCCAAACGATTGCGGCTTTGCGTCCATAGTTTTCCGCGAACCACCCAAACAACACGCCTCCTACGAGCGCTCCGGCATTCGTCGCTGAAACCAGTAGCCCGGCTTTGGGCAAGCTTATATGGAAGGCTGTGATAACGACGGGCAAAACTATTCCCAGCATGGCAAGATCAACGCCTTCGTATAACATGCCCGCGAAAAGTGCCCACAGCACTCTCCACCTAGCGGGACTGCCCGATCCCTCCAGGTTTGCTTGCTCGGCGCTAGAAGCTTGTGCAGTTGTTGCTGTACTGTCCGTCATCACCATCTCTCCTCAGCGTAACCCGCGGGTTATCCATGACCACCTGCGGCTTGGAATTGGGAGCGCCAGCGTGGCGGCCTCGCTGCGCCGCACTTTGCCGCGGAATCGACTACCTGACCTTTACGTGAAATTGCATTAAAGCGCCGTCTGTCTTTTGCACCCAGTGGGGCACGCCTTTGGGGATTATGAACACGTCTCCCTTGCCGATCTGCCGGCTCTGTCCGCCCTCAATTGATGTCCCACGGATCTCGCCGGGGGCAGTCTGCTTTCCTCCAACTATGAAGCCTCCGGTGACGAGCGTGCCGGAACCGTCCACCACATAAGTAATGTCCGTGTCCTCCGCATGCACCTCGGCGGGCCCCGGCCCTGTCCTGCGGCTTGTGGAGATTTGATAGTTCTTCCCCATGGGCAGTCTATTGAAGAGTTGGCCACCCTTGGCAAACATCGCGTCCACCTGTTGCTTATCGAAGAAGATAATGCCGCCGGGAGCGCCCGCGCTCGGCGCACTCTTTGCCTCCTGTTGCGCTTGAACGCCGGCGCTGCCGATCGTCAACATGGCAAGCAGGACCAGTAATGTGTGGGTTCGCATTTTGGTTGAATCTCCCTAAAAGTTTTACAGGTCTCTCTTTCTGAAAAGCCAGCAGCTTCCTTTTCACTTTAAAGACAAACAGCGACTCGTTGTTTCTAGGCGCTGACGAGTTGCGAAAACTAACACTTCCAGCCGACACAGAGTCACGTTATGCGGCGATGCGGCGAGACGTAAGCGTTTCGTGGCGTCTCTCTCGCCACCTTCGAGCCATTTTCCCGGAGCTTTGCTGAATTGCCAGCATTATAATCTCGTTGAGGAAAATTCGAACGATAAAAATAGCACCTATGTCTGAGAGCTGTTCGTTCGTCGGGCGAACAGGCGGCCATGCTTGGCACTGTCAGGTGGTGTATCGACTCCAATCCTGCGGAGAAATCTGTGACAAAAGATGAGTTGAAGCGCAGTGTATTTGCAGCAATTGACCGTCGGAGAAAAGAGATTATTTCTCTGGGTGATGGCATCCGCCGGCATCCGGAGTTAGGGTTCAAGGAAGTGAAGACAGCTCACGTGGTGGAGGAAGCTTTCTGCAAGCTTGGACTCAACCCACGCACCGGGCTGGCGCTTACCGGAGTTCGGGCCGAGCTGCCTGGGCGCGCCGGCAGTGGCTTAACCTTTGCTCTTCTAGGTGAACTGGATGCACTCATCGTGAGCGGGCATCCTGAGGCTGATCCCGTTACGGGGGCGGCGCATGCCTGCGGCCACAATGCGCAAATCGCCGGACTGGTCGGCGCTGCGATGGGTTTGGTCGATTCTCAGGCAATGCAGGAGCTAGCCGGGCGAGTCGTGCTTTTTGCGGTGCCGGCTGAAGAGTATGGGGATATCGCCTGGCGGCTGAGCCAACTCAAGGCAGGACGGCTGGAATTTCTCGGCGGCAAGCCGGAATTGCTCCGCCTCGGTCACTTCGACGACATCGCTTTGGCCATGCTGATCCACTCGACTGCGCGGCCGGAAGAAGGGAAGGCCGCAGTGCCGGTTTCCAACAACGGCTGTGTGGTCAAGACGGCCCGTTATATTGGTCGCGCGGCGCACGCCGGTGGCATGCCTCACAAAGGGATTAACGCTCTGTACGCCGCGCAGATCGGCCTTACCGCAATTAACGCCTTGCGGGAGACCTTCCGGGACGAAGACAGCATCCGAGTTCATCCCATCATCACCCACGGCGGCTCGCAGGTGAACGTAATCCCGGCAGATGTTCGCCTGGAGACGTTTGTGCGCGGCAAGACGGTCGAAGCTATTTCCGACGCCTCGCGAAAGGTGGACCGCGCACTCCGCGCCGGAGCGCTCGCCATGGGAGCGAAGGTCGAGATCGAGACCTGGCCCGGCTATATGCCGTTGACGTGCGATGCGAAGATGCGCGAACTTTTTCAAGCAACCGCCTTCTCTCTGGTCGGCGAGGAAAACTTTCGAATCATCCCACATCGCACCGGTTCGACGGATATGGGAGACCTATCGCAAGTCATGCCCGTGCTTCAGCCCTATGTAGGCGGGGCACGCGGTACTTCACACGGTGCTGATTTCGAGATAGTCGACAAAGAACTAGCCTATGTCACCAACGCGAAGTTGCTGGCGGCCATGGCCGTGGACCTGCTCGCCGATGGTGCTCAGGGTGCGCGTGAAGTGATGGCTAAGTCTAAGCCACCGATGACGCGCGCTGATTATCTCGCGTTTCAGCGCCGCATTACCCAACGCGAAATGTATGAGGCGTAGTTTTTCGCCGCGAAGTTGCCGAGCCTGACCGAAAACCCACCGGAGTCGCGACGCGGTTGGAGGATTGAATGTCTAACACCGAACTTGAGAAGCTGCTACTGGCAGAAGTCTCTCGAGAGATATTATGGCAAAACACGCAGGCGATTGCGCAATGGGAAAGGGTATCAGGCACGCCGGGCGAACAGGCAGTGGTGGAGTTCCTGCAACAGCGATTGCAAGAGTATGGCGTACCAGCCACTTTGTATCGCTTTGAGAGTCTGCTTAGCTGGCCGGAGGAAGCCAGCTTGGAGATTCGCTCGCCGGTTACTCGATCTTTTAGCGTCATCACTCACTCGTTTACGCCCTCGACGGCTCCGGATGGCATGGAAAGCGAAGCGATTTACCTCGGCGCCGGAGAAGAAGCGGACTTCGAGCGCCATAACGTCGCCGGGCGAATCGTGATCCTGGAAGGCATGCCCAGCCCGCTGCGCGTGCTTTTGGGACAGCGGTATGAAGTGGCGGCCGAAATCTTTTTGAATGACCGCCTACGCGATTTCTGCGTTTCGCCCGTGTGGGGCACGCCTACCACCAAGACCGCCAGCCTGTTGCCCAACCTCCCGGTTGTCAGCGTTGCCAGACCGGAGGACGAGGAGTTGTTTCAGTTGCTCCAGCAAGGCCCGGTGAGAGTCTGGTTGCGGACCAAGACCTTTTGGGGGTGGCGCCCAGTTTCCATCGTGGTAGGAGAGATTCCGGGATCTGTCGAACCGAAGAAATTTGTCCTCTGCAGCGGGCACCATTGCTCCTGGTATTACGGAGCCATGGACAACGGAGCCGCCAACGCGACGATGCTGGAGGTGGCGCGGGTGCTGTCGCAGCATCGTCAGAACCTGCGCCGCAGCGTTCGCTTTGCCTTCTGGCCCGGGCATACCCAGGGGCGTTATTCCGGATCGACGTGGTACTTTGACCAGTTTTGGGAGGAGATTCACGACAACTGCGTACTACACGTGAACGTAGATTCAACTGGAGCCCGCGGAACTAAGTTTTACTCGGTGGCGGCAATGCCGGAGACAAGCGATTTTGCTTTAGCTGCGGTCCAAGACGCCATTGGCGGCAACGGTGAGCTGTTTCGCATGCCCCGTGGCGGCGATCAGTCGTTTTGGGGCTGCGGCGTTTCCTCCATTTTTGTGAGTTTGTCGAAATCGCCCATCGAGGAGGCGCAGCAGGACAGTACTCGCCTGCCTCCCAGCAATAAGAGATTCGCTTTACCGTGGTTCTGGCATACCCCGGATGATACGATCGACAAGATCGATCCGGAGCTGTTGCACCGGGACACGCTGGTTTATCTGCTGGCAAACCTGCGCGCGACTACAATGCCTATTCTTCCCTTTCACTACAGCAAAACAGCACTAGCCATGAAGGAAACGCTACAGCGATATCAGCGCGAGACCTGCGGGCGCTTCGATCTGGCCAATGTAATCGACCGCGCCGCTAAAGTAGAATCGGCAACTGCGGAATTGGAGGCGTTGCTCGGCCAGACGGACTGCCAAAGGACGGATGCCAGGTTGCTCGATCTGGCGAACAAGGGGTTAATGAGGTTAGGCCGGGCTCTGGTACCGATTCATTATTCCGGGGAAGTTCCATTCGAGCAGGACCTGGCCGTGCCGATTCCGCCTGTGGCTTGCCTGGAGCCAGTCCGCCGGCTCGCGAAGTTGGATCAGGCGACAGACGAAGCTCGCTTTCTGACGACAGAAATGATTCGTAGCCGAAACAGGGTTGCTTTCTACTTGCGCGAGGCGCTGGCTGCAGCGCAGGAGACAATTGCAGCGATAGCCGCACTCAAATAGCTGGTCCGGAGATCATCATGCTTTTAAGGTTTCGCCGAGACTTGCATCTTTCCTTAAGAGTTTTCAGTGTCAATGGAGTTAAGCAGGTAATGATCAGCCTTGGCAAAGATTTCCAGGCCACGGCTGCAAGCCCTGTTCGGTTCACCTTTGCCTCTCTTGGTGTGCTACAGGGAAAGATGGCTGCTGGTGATATGCCAGACGTTTTCATCGCGCCCTCATCCGCAATTGCTAAAGCCGAGGAGTCACCAGGATGAGTAGACAGTGTTCTCTACGCCTAAGCCTGGCTCCGGCCGGGGCTCTCCGGCCGCGGCTCCCGCCCGCGCGCGAGGCCTCTGCTGCGCCACAGGACGGAGACACGTGGTATCTCCTGCTGCAGCACCAGTCTGTCCCATGTTCTGCTGCGCCTGCGTGGTCGAGATGGTGATGTTGCACTTGCTGATGTAGCCGCGCTTCTGCAAGGTCACCATGTCTTCGTCCATGGCCGACTTCATCGAGGTCATCTGCAGGCCGTCGAGGGTCGATTGACCTTCGTACTGATCGGCCCTCTGGCAGAGGGTGTCGATCACCAGGCCGTGGATGCCCATGCGCAACAGGGTGGTGAAGTCGCTGTTGAAGATGGCCGCGGTGTAATCGTGCAGCAGGACCGGGGCGTTGTTGGCGCCCTTGTAGCGCAGGACGTTGACCTTGGCGAAGGTCATGGCGTCCATCTGGGTTGGGGTGTAGCGCAGGCCCAGGATCTGGGTAACAAGGTATCTCATTGCTAGCTGTGCACGCCTTCCGCGCTAAC
>JBEKQR010000110.1:0-21335 GCA_049519515.1 Candidatus Korobacteraceae bacterium | reverse complement strand
GATGTGTGCGGTAGTTTGATTAGAGAAGCAGCCGGTTCCCCCACGAAACCGGTTGCCGAAGCGCGCGCCAGCCCTTTGCGGGTCGCGGCGCTAAGCCGGTCAGCCACCCCGGCAAGCACAACCACGGCGCTCGCCGTAACCCCGGATAAATCCCTGCCGGGGACCACAGGGTCAATCTGGTTGTGATGTCGCCGGGGCCGTCAACGCTGCCCGGCAGCTCACTGCCTTGCGGCCTGGGCATACTCGGCTTCCGCGGCCGAGAGGTGGTCCAAGGTTTCGGCTACGGAGAGCGTGTACATCTCGCGTCCGCTCTCCGCGCCGTTTTCGATAATCGTTTTCAGATAGTGGCCCGCGATCTGGACCGCCATCGGATCGGTAATCACCTCTCCGGTTCGCCGGTTGTATTCAACCCACGCCGGATGCGGCAAGGCAATCCACACGGTGCGGCCATTTACCAGAAACTTTATGTCGACCGCATCCGCATGGCGAGTTGCGATGGCAACAATCAACGCCCTGTAGATGCAGTGCAGCTCTTCGCCGGACCATCGATCTTTGACTCGGAAATCGTCGTACATGAGCTAAGACTATAATCCCGCGACCCCGGCCCGCCAACAAACCTGCTTGCCTCCTTAGATGCCTGGCCGCCGAAAAGAGACAATATATTGCGCTACGCCGCCACAGCAGAAGCAAGAAAGCTCGGCTGAGCCGTGCCGCTACGCCGAAAAAAGCAGCGCTGGCCTGGGGAATTTGGCCCACGTCAGCGGTACCCCGTGAAGGGGTAACAGCCGATGCTGCTAGAATCGCGCCGTGAGCAAGAAAGATAGCCAGGAGAAGCTCCGGGCCGCCCCGGCTGGGCAAGCGGCTCGCGGTGACCCAACAAGGGCTTTGCCGGAGCAGGGCGGCACAATCGAAATCCTTACGGCCGCCAGCTTGTCGCGGCCCTCCTCCACCCCCGCTAATGCAAAGGCGGCATTCGCCGGGGACCCCGCTTACACCCCAGCAGACGCAAAATCGGCGTCTGCCGGGGGTCCCGGGTGGCTGGTGCATGGCTTCAGCACGCGGCTGGGCGGCGTCAGCTCCGAGTACGGCGGCCAGGCGCTTAACCTGGCTCCTACGCGCGAAGACACGCCCGAGAACGTAGAGGAAAACCGGCTTTTATTTCTGCGGCGGCTCCTGTCGCAGCAGGCGCAGCCCGCGCGGAAGGGAAGGCGGCCTGGTTCGATGGAGCCGCAGGGGCTCTGGCCGCTGGTGACCCTGAAGCAGATTCATTCCGCCATCATCCACCACGTCGAGCGGCGGCCCGAGCAGCCTCGGCGCGGCGACGGGCTCATCACGCGCACCCCCGGAATCCTGCTCGCCGTCCAGGTTGCCGACTGCCTGCCGGTGCTGCTGGCCGATGCGGAACACGGGGCCGTCGGCATCTTTCACGCCGGCTGGCGGGGCACGCTGCAGCGCATAGTGGAAAAGGGTGTGGGGGAGATGCGCAGGCGCTTCGGCAGCGCCCCGGAGCGGTTGCAGGCCGCCATCGGCCCCGGCATCGGCGCCTGCTGTTACGAGGTCGGAGAGGAAGTCGAGCGCGAGTTCGAGTCGCAGTTTGCCTACGCGCGCGAACTGTTCACCGAAGCCTTTGATTCCCGCTCGCTCGAGGCGCGCTACCCGATGCTGTTCTTGAACCAGCGTCCTCCCGGACACGGCGATCCCGCAGTCAAGCCCCACCTCGACCTCGCCAAGGCCAACCTGCTTCAGCTCCGCGATGCCGGCGTGCCGGAAGAGAACGTCTTCCAGCTTGGGCTCTGCACCTCCTGCCGCACAGACCTGTTTTTTTCGTATCGGAAAGAACGCGTGACGGGAAGGATGCTGGCTGTCGTCGGCATCAGGCCGTGAGCTGTTAGAACGGCGGGCTGATTGTCATCGGCGCGCTTTGCAGGCGGGCACGGTAGATGAACTGAGTGCTTGGAATGTCGGCGATCGTGTCCGCATGCACTATGTAGGTTCCATACGGAAGCGTCGAGGCAAACGGCACCGGGGCGCTCTGGCTCTGTGCCGGCACCGTCAGTTGCTCATAGCCAAGCACGAAGGCTTTGCCGATCTCGTTTACCGCAACCACTATCACGGTGGCTTCCAGGCTCCCGGCTGTGTTGTTCATCACCGTAAGCCGGCCTGAGATTGTGGCGTCCTGTACTCGAGGCGGCTCCCATTGGATTGCGAGCGCCGGAGGCGTCTGTTGCGCTGGAGCACTTTGCTGTGCCGGAGCGGCAGCCTGTCCCGCGGCAGTCCGCAGGCTCACGCACATCAAAAGAATGGCGGCGCAAGCTGAGAACCGGATTGAGCGAATCGGAACCATGAGGTGGCATTCCAGGACGAAGCCAAGGTAAATTGCGCCCATAAACATACAGCAAACACCTTAATTTTCTAAATGGGCGACACCTTTCAGCAGCCGCTTGGGTCCAAATCTTCATGGGTTAGGATGTGAGGCCCGCAAACCGTGTGGTCCCGCAAGGGCCGCGTGCAGTTTGAAGTCGAAACTTGCTGTTTAACTAATCTTTGGTAACAAACAGCTTGCTTCGCAGCTGGCGGTTGTGTTATCAAATACTCACCTGTGTTGGTTTTCAGGCTATGAGCAATGCTTCCACATCGCGCGCAGGTTGCAAGTTGAACGAGAGCTTCACTGGCTCGCCCTCCAACTCCCTCGCTGTGGGAACGCAAGCGCGAATTATCGGCGTCATTATTGTGGGCATTATTATTATTGCCCCCACCGGATGACGCCTTAGCAGCAGCGATTTTTAGAGGCCGTCATCCTGAAGGGTGACGGCCTCTTAGTTTTTGCGGCAAAGAAAAAAGAAAAACGAAGAGGACGTCGAGATGAGCACGAACGGTACAGGCGACAATGCAGGCATGATGACCGGGGCCCAGGCCCTTTGGAAGGCGCTCGAAGCTGAGGGCGTGCGGCAGGTGTTCGGCTATCCCGGAGGGGCTATTTTGCCGGTTTACCACGCCTTGCGCTACTCCCGGATTCACCACGTTCTGGCGCGCCACGAGCAGGGCGCAACCCACATGGCCGACGGCTTCGCCCGCGCCAGCGGCCAGGTCGGGGTAGCCATTGCCACCTCGGGTCCGGGAGCCACCAACATGGTCACCGGCATCGCCACCGCCATGCTCGATTCCTCGCCCATCGTGTGCATCACCGGGCAGGTCCACAGCAAGCTCATCGGCAGCAACGCCTTTCAGGAAGTCAACATCACCTCGGTGAGCACGCCCATCACCAAGCGCAATTTCCTGGTGACCGATCCCGCCGAGGTCGAGCCGACGGTTCACGAGGCCTTTCACGTAGCCCGCTCCGGCCGCCCGGGGCCGGTGCTGGTCGATATCGCCAAGGACGCGCAAGCCGGCAAGTGCAGCTGGAAAGGGGTCGCGGCCGGCAGAGGAAAACCAGCCGAGCGCCCCTACGGGTTCCCCAGCAATGCCGATCTGCAACAGGCGCTGGATATGATCCGCAACGCCGAGCGGCCGTTGATCCTGGCGGGGCACGGCATCATTCTCTCCGGCGCCATGCGCGAGACACGCGTGCTGGCGGAACGCGCCCACATCCCGGTGGCGCTCACGCTGCTCGGCCTGGGCGCCTTCCCGGCGTCTCATTTCCTGCATCTCGGCATGATGGGCATGCACGGCGAGCCCTGGGTCAACACGGCGATCCAGGAAGCGGACCTGGTCATCGCCCTGGGCATGCGCTTCGACGATCGCGTCACCGGCGATCCCCGCCAGTTTGCCCCGCTGGCAAAGAAGATCCATGTCGAAATCGATCCTTCCGAGGTCAACAAGAACGTGAAGGTCGATCTGCCGCTGCTCGGCGATTTGCGCGAGGTTCTTTCCGCGCTTCTGCCTGGCGTCGAACCGGCGCGGCATTCCGGTTGGCTCGACTACATTCACCAGATCCGCGAGACGGCCGGCGCCAACGACATTCAGAATCTCGCCGAGGACGGGCATCTCTATGCGCCGCACGTGATGCGCGATTTGTGGTGCGAGACCGGCGGCGACTCCATCGTGGTCACCGATGTTGGCCAGCACCAGATGTGGGAGGCGCAGTACTACAAGCACGAGCAGCCGCGCTCGCTGATCACCTCCGGCGGCTTTGGCACCATGGGCTTCGGCTTGCCGGCCGCCATCGGCGCAAAAACGGCGTGTCCGGACAAGGAAGTCTGGGCGGTGGTCGGCGACGGCGGCCTGCAGATGACCGCCTCCGAGCTCATGACCCTTGTCCAGGAGAAGCTCAAGATCAACATCGCGGTCATCAATAACGGCTACCTCGGCATGGTGCGGCAGTGGCAGGAGATGTTCTTCGACAAGAACTACTCCTTTTCCCCCATCATGAGCCCCGACTTCGCCCGGCTGGCCGAAGTCTACGGCCTGCGCGGCGCGACCGTGACCGAACGCAGCGGGGTTGTTCCCGCTATCCGCGCGGCCCGTGAAAGCTCCGGGCCGATGCTGATTGATTTTCGCGTGGAGAAAGAAGACTGCGTCTATCCCATCGTTCCGGCGGGAGGACACCTGAAACAGATGATCCGCCGGCCAGTGCAGGTGAAGTAGGAAGAGGTTTCAGGGTTTCTTCCCTGCGACAGCCGGTCCCGCTACGCGGGACCAGCGCTACTTTTTTTACTTTGAAACCTCTTCTACCGCGCCGCCGCCGTCTTGGCTCTGGCCGGCGCGCTGGTAAGCGTCACCGAATCCGCCTGCGTAAACGCCGCTCGACCCCCTTGCAGGTCGAGTTTCATCATGGTGATTTCTGCCCTGGGACCGTTCACGCTCACCAGGCAGTAGTGATAGGCAGGGCCGGGTTGGCGGTAGGCATCGCCGGGTCCGCGTGCGATGAAGTACGGTGTTGCTCCCCCGCCGCCGCTCACGATGTAAGTCACGCCCTGATGATCATAGCGCTCATAGTTGTGAACGTGTCCGGCGAAGACCACAAAGCGGGCGCGGGTGCTGGGCTGCCTGTTTTCCAGGAATTTCGCCAGTGCTCTTTCGGGGGCGCGGGCCGAATGGCCGCCGCCCACCCAATGCTCCGTCGAGTTGGTGTACGGAGGATGGTGAAGGGCGAAGAAAACGAAATCAACATCCTCCGGCAGATGATCCAACTGGCTGACGAGCCACTGCCCCTGGGGGCCGCTGATCTCCGGTTGCGCGCTGTCCAACACAAGGATCAGCGTGTTGCCGGCGCGCACGGAGTAATACCGGCTCTGGGCGAGTTCGGGGAAGCGCTGAAAGTAATTTCGCAGACCGGCGTCGGCATTGCTGTAAAGCTCATGATTGCCGATCAGGGGAAAGACCCGCAGCTTGGCGTCCCTCCACGGCTTCGTCTCCTGGTCCCAAACCGCCCAGTCTGCCGGGTTATCGCCGCGCAGCACCAGGTCCCCGATGACCAGTACGAACTTGGGATCAAGCGCGGCTATCTGGGCCACAAGCGCCCGCCGGGCTTCCGGGTTGGTGTTCTTATGGTCGCTTGGATTGGTGAAGCGTATGTCTCCGTAGGCTGCAAACTGGAAGGGGCCTTCGGTTCTGACCTGAAGTGAAACGGGGACTTGCTGGGGAGAAGCCGGTGCTGCCGTCTCGGCCGGATGAGCGGAGGCGGTAGCCGCAGCTTCAGAGAGGAGAACAACGGCTACGAGAAGCGTCAACCAGCGGGAAAAAAAGAGTTTTTGCATGTGCTTGTTCTTAATCGGATAAGGAAACGGCCTGCGGCCAGGACGTAGCGCTGGCCTCCAGGCCGGCTGTAGTTGCGGACGTCTCGTACGCACCATGAGATACGGCGGGCGTAGACGCCCACCGGACAGCCGGACTGGAGACCAGCGCTACAATTTATCTGGCCAGCCCACTCCATAATTCTAAATCACCCTTTCTCAAACACCAAAGTGACGACAAAACCTCGGGTACCGTCCCAGGCCCCTGATTGCCTGCCTGGAGGTCCGGGTATATCCTAAGAACGGCATCGTCCCGAACTGCGCTCATCCGACAACTGCCGCGCGGGGGCCTCGGCAAACGACGTTTGCGCTTGCTGGGGCAGTCGGCCGGTGCCTTATGCAAATCCCCGCAAGGCATTACTCATAAGGAACTTATTCACATCATTCAAGGTGAGAACTCATGACTTCTATTGGCAAGGCTGTTGGCAAAGCGATTGGGAAAGGCACTCCGGTTACGGATCCGGCACATGACGTGCTGCGGCCGGAATACCATCCCTTAGACCCGATTTTCAAACCCAAGAGTGTCGCCCTGATTGGCGCCTCGGAGCGGGCGGGCAGCGTTGGCCGCAACGTCCTCTGGAACCTGCTCAGCAGTCCGTTCGGCGGCACCCTTTATCCGGTCAACCCGAAGCGTTCCAACATTCTCGGAATCCGCACCTATCCGACGCTCAAGGATGTGCCGGAAATTGTCGACCTGGTGGTGCTCACCACCCCGGCCGAGAGTTGTCCGGCGCTGATCAAAGAGGCCGTCGAGCTGGGCGTGCCGGCGGCGATCATCATCTCGGCCGGCTTCAAGGAAGTGGGCGAGCACGGCAAAAAGCTGGAAGCCGAGATCATGGACACCATCCGCGGCAAGATGCGTCTCATCGGCCCCAATTGCCTGGGCGTGATGAACCCGCTCATGGGCCTGAACGCCACCTTTGCCACCACCATCGCGCGCCCGGGCAACGTGGCCTTCATCAGCCAGAGCGGCGCGCTGTGCACCGCGGTGCTGGATTGGAGCTTGAAGGAGAACGTCGGCTTCAGCTCCTTCGTCTCCATCGGTTCGATGCTGGACGTCAACTGGGGCGACCTGATCGATTACTTCGGCAACGACCCCCGCACCAACAGCATTGTCATTTACATGGAGTCGATCGGCGACGCACGTTCCTTCCTTTCGGCCGCGCGTGAAGTCTCGCTGAATAAGCCCATCATCGTCATCAAGGCCGGGCGCACGGCGGCGGCCGCCAAGGCGGCAGCCTCCCATACCGGCTCGCTGACAGGCAGCGACGACGTGCTGGAAGCCGCCTTCCGCCGCACCGGCGTGCTGCGCATCAACTCCATTGGCGACATCTTCTACGTCACCGACGTGCTGGCCAAACAGGCGCGTCCCAAGGGCAACCGGCTCTGCATCATTACCAACGCCGGCGGTCCGGGCGTGCTCTCCACCGACGCGCTGATCTTCGACGGCGGCGAATTGGCCGAGCTTTCGCCGCAGACCATGGAAGAGTTCAACAAGATCCTGCCGGCTGCCTGGAGCCACAACAACCCCGTAGACATCCTGGGCGACGCCGAACCGGAACGCTATGCCAAGGCGCTGGAGATCGCTTCCAAGGATCCCAATATCGACGGCATGCTGATCGTGCTGACTCCGCAGGGCATGACCAATCCCACCCTGATCGCCGAGCATCTGCGGCCCTTCGCCAAGGGCACCAAGCCGGTGCTGGCAAGCTGGATGGGCGGAAATGACGTGCAGGCCGGGATCGACATTCTCAACCAGGCCGGCATTCCCACCTTTGCTTTTCCCGATACGGCCACCCGCGCCTTCAACTACATGTGGAAGTATTCCTATAATCTGAAGGGCATTTACGAGACGCCGGAACTGGGCTCCAGCGATGTTTGTCCCGACCGCTCCCAGGCCGCCGAACTCATCCAGGCGGTGCGCAAGTCGGGCCGCACCATCCTGACCGAGTACGAGTCCAAGAAGCTGCTGGAAGCCTACTGCATCCCGACGGTGCCGACCGAGATCGCCGCCAGCAAGCAAGAGGCGGTCGCTATCGCCAGCCGCATGGGTTATCCCATCGTGCTGAAGCTGTATTCGCTGACCATTACCCATAAAACCGACGTGGGCGGGGTAGTGCTGAACCTGCGCAATGCGGCGGAGGTGGAGAACGCCTTCGATGGCATCAAGCGGGCGGTCAGCGAGAAGATGGGCGCCGAACACTTCCAGGGCGTGACCGTGCAGCCCATGGCCAAGCTCGACGGCTACGAGATCATCCTGGGCTCCAGCCTCGACCCCCAGTTCGGACCCGTCTTGCTGTTTGGAACCGGCGGACAACTGGTGGAGGTTTTCAAGGACAAGTCGCTGGCCTTGCCGCCGCTTAACACCACCCTGGCATTGCGCATGATGGAGCAGACCAGGATCTTCAAGGCCTTGAAGGGCGTGCGCGGGCGCAAGCCGGTGGATCTGCTGAAGCTGGAGACCCTCATGGTGCGCTTCAGCGAACTGGTGGTCGAACAGCCGTGGATCAAGGAGATCGACATCAATCCGCTGCTGGCCTCGCCGGAGCGGCTGCTGGCGCTGGATGCGCGCGTGGTTGTGCACGGCCTGGAGGTCAGCGAAGACAATCTGCCCCGGACTGCCATCCGGCCCTATCCGGTGCAGTACGTCAGCACCTGGAAGATGAAGGATGGCGAAGAGGTCGTCATCCGGCCGATACGTCCGGAAGACGAGCCGCTGATCGTCGACTTCCATAAGATGCTGTCGGAGCGTTCGATTTACATGCGCTATTTCCAGCCGCTCAAACTCAGCCTGCGCACTGCGCATGAGCGCCTGACCCGCATCTGCTTCAACGACTACAACCGCGAGATGGCCCTGGTGGCGGAACGCAAGAAGCCCGAAGGCGGCACGGAAATCATCTCCGTAGCCCGCATGAGCAAGCTGCACGGCCGCAACGAGGCCGAGCTGGCAGTGATCGTGCGCGACGAGTTCCAGGCCAAGGGCCTGGGCACGGAGCTCTATCGGCGGATGGTGGCCATTGCCAAGGACGAGAAACTTGCGCGCGTCATCTCGGTGATGCTGGGCGAGAACCGCGAAATGCGCTCCATGGTCACCAAGCTGGGCTTCCAGGTAAAGAGCGACGTGCAGGAAAACCTGATCGAAGCGGAGATGGCGCTGGCTTGAGCCGGCTTAAAGCTCCCCTGTTTTCTAACTTCTTGGGTACGGCGGCGGCTTTGCCTGCCGCCGTTTTTTGGGATTATGGCGCAGTCCCTTTGCCGGTAATGGCGCGTTCGCCCGCCTGCGCCAGCCAGCCTCCCTTTGCGTTGCTTTCGCTACCTGGAGGGAGGATAATCATGGCTTAATGGAGTGCTGTATCCACTTCCCTGGTGCGCGCAACCGGCGCGTCGGGGAAACCTGGAATATGGCCCCCAGTGTGCATTGCCGTGAACCTTCCGAACTACATCACGAGCATCCGTATCTTCAGCGTCCCATTTCTGATCTGGGTGCTTGCCACGGACGTATTTCGCGGCAGGACGCACGGCGAGCAGGAGCTGGCGGCCTCGACTATTTTCATTCTGGCCTCGATTACGGACGGTCTGGACGGCTATCTGGCGCGCCGGCGGCAGCAGGTTACGACCCTGGGCATGCTGCTCGACCCGCTGGCCGACAAGCTGCTGATTGCGGCGGCCTTCGTTTCCCTGGTGCAGTACACGCCGTGGATCGTGCCGGCCTGGATGGCGGTGGTGATTATCGGCAGGGAGTTCCTGGTCAGCGGCCTGCGGGCGATTGCCGCGCAGGAGGGCTTCACCATCCAGGCCAGCGACCTGGGTAAGTTCAAGATGCTGGTGCAGATCGTCTCCGTGGTGGCGGTGATTCTGGCGCATCGCTGGACATACTGGCACCTGGGCGGGTTTGTCTTTCCGGTCGAAGGCGTCGCGCGCACGGCGATCTGGTTGATGGTGGTGCTATCGCTGGTTTCCGCCGCCCACTACTTCATCGCGTTCTGGGCCAAGATCGACAAGACCGCGATCCGCAGGCGGCAGCGCCGGCGCCGGGTCTTTGTCCTCAACCGGCGAAAAGACAAGGACGTTCCGGCTATTTAGGAGGCGGCGGAAAAACCGGCAGCGCGGTTTGCGGGCTGGTACATTCCACAGCGGGCGGGGCCGATGCCGGAAGCTAAAACACTGACGAGCGAATACTCCGCCGCCGAGCGCAAGCAGTTGCTTCGCCTGGCGCATCACGCCATAGCAGCCGAACTGCAAGGCGCGGCACTGGATAAGGATTCGCCCTCACCCCACCTTTCCCAGCCGCGCGGCGCCTTTACCAGCCTGCATATCCATGGCCGATTGCGGGGATGCATCGGCTACGTCATGCCGATCCACCCTCTTTATCGCGCGGTTGCGGAAACCGCCGCTGCTGCCGCTTTCCGCGACCTCCGCTTCGAGCCGGTCAGCGACTCGGATCTTCCCCTGCTGCACGTGGAAATCAGGCTGCTGCTGCCCCAGGTTCCGCTCCAGTGGGGCTGGGACCGGGAAAGGTTTCTGGCCGAAACCTGCCGCAAAGCCGGACTGCCAGCCGACGCCTGGCGGCATGGAGCCAAGATCGAGGCTTTCACCGCGGAGGTCTTCGCGGAAAACGACCCTGGGGATTCGCTCAGGGATTAAGGGTTAGATGCACGGCTCCAGGCGAGGTAGGCCTGAACTACGTCAGACCCGTTTGTGGGTGGATTGGCATGTGTATGCAAGGTTCGCGGGCGCTCGCATATGATAGATAACCCCTAATCCCTATTCCCTAACCCCTGATCTACCGTTCCAACTCGCGGGACACGATATCTCCAAGCTGCACTTCCTCCAAGGCTATAGTGACCATGCAGGTGGCGCTGCCTGGGGTGACGGAGATGACCACCAGTTCCCCAACGCCCCGCAAGGGCCAGTTCTTGAGGGAACTCCGCGGTATGCTCGCCGCCTTGTGCTGGGTATCGTCAACCGTGGTAGCGCGCAGGGTAATCAGACTTGACTCCGACATGGTTGCGGGGTCGTAGCTGCGGCTGATGCGAAGGTAGTCGCCGGGGGCCAAGCCCGCGTTTGATCCGAGATTGATGTAAACGGCTTTGCGAGTGCCAGACATGTAGTCGAAATCACTCGACATCACAATGTGCCCGTGCTGCTTGGGGAGGGGAACTCCGAAGACCGAAAAGGGGAAGCTGCGGGGCTCTACGACCAGGCTGCCTTTGTCGCGAGCGGCAATAACTATGTCGCCGGGAATCAAGGGCTGGCAGCTAACGTCGACAACCGCGACTGCATACTTATCTTCGATCGACTTGACCGTCACATAGCCGACTTCAGCGTATAACTGCCCGAGCTGCTCCAGCGCCTTGTTTTGCCCCTTGTAGAACTCATAGCGGTTAGGATCGCGAACATCGCGGATAATCGCGTATCTGCGGCCCGGCTCATAATCGGAACCGGCCAGGAAGACCGTCTCGTTACGGCCAAAATGGGTTACCTCGGGCGAGGAACGGCCGCCGACGACAAAATTCCCCCGGGGAAATTGCTCGCGGGTGACGAAGCCGGCACAGTAAATGTCCTTGTAGCTGGCAACGTAGCGGTGCCCGAGCAGCACGGCCCGCTGCCGCCCGGCTGGGTCAGGCACCCCCTGTTGCGCCATTCCGGTAAGTGCATAAACTATTAACAGGAACAGTGCCAAACGTCGCATTTTCCGCCTCCAACTGCCGCACTGAGCAAAAAACCCGGCCTGAAAACAGCTTCACCAGGAACTCTCAGTTCGTCTTTACTTGAGTAAACCCTTAAATCATAATAACTTACGCCAAATATCGACCGGCTTCTCCCCTGGGTCAAAGCTGCCCTTAACTAACAGACCCTAGCAGAGCTCAGCAAAGGGACACAAGTAACGATCGGTCATCGTATTTACATCAGGGATACCGGGATGGGAATTCCTAAAGAAACTGCCCCTAACTGGTTGCAACTCTTGCGGTGCAACTGTACCATTCCCCCGGAATGAGTGTCTCGCCCAACCAGCAAGCCAGCCGCATGTTGCGGCTTCGCATGCCCCGGGTTTGCGTTCCGCTGGCTGCCAGCGAACCCGCCGACCTGTTCTACAAGGCCGACCTGCAGGTGCGCGAAAACACCTTCCTGGAGTTCCGGCTCGACTACCTGAAGAACCCCATCGGCGCCATACCCGGCCTGAAGCGCTTTTTCGAATACCGGCCGGATGCGATTGCCATCGCCACCTGCCGCCGGGCACATTACGGCGGAAAATTCAGGGGTTCGTTGAACTCCCAAGCCGAGGTGCTGATCAAGGCCGCGGCGGCCGGGTGCCAGATCATTGACCTGGAGCTGGAAAGCGCCGAGGCCATGCGGGCGGCTGAACTTGAGCGCCTGCGTCACAGAGCCATCCTGTTGATCTCGCACCACAACTTCCGGGGTACTGGGGATTTGCAAGCGCTTTTCCAGCGCATGGCGAAGTTTGCCCCGGATTTCTACAAGATCGTCACCACGGCCCATTCTCTGCACGATAACGTGCTGATGCTGAAGTTCCTGCAAAAGCATCGGGACGACCATGCGCTGGTAGGAATCTGCATGGGAGAGCAGGGGGTCATCAGCCGCGTGCTTGGGGTCCGCGCGGGCGGGGCGTTCACCTTTGGCTCAGCCGGCCAGAGCGAACAGACAGCCGATGGGCAGCCCACGGCCCGCGAGCTGCAGGAGGTCTATCGCATCGATCAGCTCGATGCGACTACTCGCATTTATGGAGTGGCTGCCAATCCGGTGCGGCATTCGCTCTCGCCGCTGTTGATGAATGCCGCCATGCGCCGCGAAAACGTCAATGGCGTCTATCTCCCGCTGCTGGTGAAGAATCCGCAGGACCTGCTGGCCTGCATGCGCGAGATCCCGATTCACGGCCTCAGCGTGACCATGCCTTACAAGGAGCAGATCACCGCTTTGCTCAACAAGTCCGACCAGCTTACGGCCGCCACCGGCTCCTGCAATACCGTGGTGCGCAGCCAGGATGGACAGTTGGTCGGCTTCAACACCGACATCGCCGGCATTCTCACGCCGCTGGAGACGCAGATGACGCTCGCCGGGGCAAAGGTTCTGGTGATCGGGGCGGGCGGAGCGGCGCGGGCCGCGGTTTATGGGCTGAAGCAGAAAAGCGCCGAAGTCTACCTTGTCAACCGCACCTGGGCCAACGGGCAGAAGCTGGTGCGGCAGTTCGGGGTAAAGGCGTTGAAGCGCAGCGATATCCTCAAGATGAAGTTCGCGCTGGCGGTGAATGCGACCCCGCTGGGAATGGGGACTTCGCAGGAATCGCCGCTCAACGAACGCGAATTGCGCTCGGTCGAGCGCGTCTTCGATCTCGTCTATAACCCGGCTGAAACGCGTCTCATTCAGATGGCGCGCGCCCAAGGCATTGCCGTGATCAGTGGGGTGGAGATGTTCGTCTACCAGGCGGCGCGGCAGTTCGAAATCTGGACCGGGAAGCCGGCTCCGCTGGAGTTGATGCGCAACGTGGTCCTGCGCCAGTCAGGTCCGCCGCGGATGGCCAGCGCGGCGGGCCCGCAGAGCCGGACAGGTGAAGCTGAGGCGAAGGCCGCAGCCGCCCCATCTGCTGAAAAAGTTTCGCCGCCCGTCAAGGCACGCCCTTCGCATGGCGCCCGCAAATTACCTCCGCCGCGAAAGCCCGCCGTCAAGCAAGCCGGAAAAGTCTCTGCCCGCGATAAAGCAAGAAAGAGCGCGCATTCGGGCAAGAAATAAGTTTCAAAGTTTCAGAGTTTCAAGGTTTCGAAGGTTTCAAGACGCGTCTTTCTTCGATGAGCACGTGCCCCATATCTACGCCACAGTAAGGCGCAGGTGTGGGTCTTTCTTCGATTGAGCAAAGCAGGCTGCCAAACTTGAAGTTCTGATCCCAATTCCTTGAAACTCTGAAACCTTGAAACTTTGAAACCTTTACTGCGCCCGTCGCACAATCGGCGCAGCCACGGATTCGATCCTGACATTGATGCAAGCCGGCTTGCCGCTGGCCTGGGCCCGCGCCAGCGCGGCGGGAAGCTGCCCGGCGCTGGTGACGTGCTCTCCGTGCCCGCCCAAGGCTTCCACGACTTTTTCATAATGCGCCGGCAGCAGCTCGCAGCCCTTGGCGCGCTCGCGTCCGTAGGAGCGCAACTGGATCTGGTATTCGGCATTCCAATACGCGTCATTGCCCACGATGGCGATCACGGGAAGCCCGTGACGCAAAGCGGTCTCGAATTCGGCCATGTGGAAGCCGAAGGTTCCGTCTCCCATGATGACCAGAACCGTATTGTCAGGGTGGGCTGCTTTGGCGGCCATGGCGAAGGGCATTCCAATGCCGATCGAGCCCGCCAGGCCATTGATCAGGCGCTTGTTGGCCTTGACCAGCGATTGCGCCCATTGGCCGAACTCGCCTCCGTCGCATACCACGATGTGGTTCGGATGCTGCCCGAGGAAGGCATTGATCTCGCGGCATACCTCGACCGGGTGCAACGCGCCGTCTGTCTTGGAGCGCGCCTGTTGCCACTGCGGCGGCCGGTAGCCGATGGCGGAAGCGACCTCCTCACGCCAACCCGGCGTCTGCGGGCGTTTCGGCGAGCGCGCAATCAGCGCCTGCATGGCGCTGGCGGGATCCGTAATACCGAAACTGGCCAGGCGGCCCCGCGTGCTTCGCGCAATGTGCGCCGTGGCTTCAATTTCGGGGTGGAGAACCATGAACTCGCAGCTTTCGGAGGAAGCTTCGCCGAATTTCAAGCTAAAATCGAGCGCTTTGGCGATCAGCAGGACAAGGTCTGCCTGCCCCAGCACCTCGACGAATGCTCCCAGGCTCGGGTCGTTGATCCCGCGCGGGCTCTCGATGCCGATGACCGGGACCGCCAAAGCTGCCTCCAGCTTCCGCATTTCTTCGCGCCCCGCCGGAGTGCACAGTGCCGGCCCGCATAGCACGAGAGGCTTGTGGGCGCGCAACAGTTTGGCGAGCATGAGGTCGGCGATGTCGTCCACCAGCGGCGTCCGTAGGGGCTGCATAGCGGTGGCGTCCGGTGATGCCGGCGCTTCCAGGCTGAGCTCTTGCTCCAGCAGATCCACCGGCAGGCTGAGGTGCACCGGCCCCGGACGCCCCGAAGCGGCAACCTGAATTGCCCGCGCCAACTCGTGCCCCAAGGTCGCAGCCGATTGCGCGGTCCAGGAGGCTTTGGTGACCGGCCTTGCCATTTCCGCCTGGGCCATCTCCTGGAATGCCCCGCGTCCCAGCTCCTTCAGGCCCGCATGCCCGGAGAGGTAAACGATGGGCGAATCGGAGGAGCGGGCATTGAACAGGCCCGCTGCTCCATTGGCGTGTCCCTGGCCTCCCGTCGCCAGAGCGAAACCAACCTTGCCGGTCACGCGCGCCCACGCTTCCGCCATGTGGACGGCCGCCGCCTCATGCCGGACGTGGATCAACCCGATGCCCGTATCCTGCACGGCGTCGAAAAGCGGCATGACGTGATTTCCGGAGAGGGTAAACAGCTTTGAAGCGCCGTAGCATTCAAGCGTTTGCAGAAGGAGGTCCGCGCCTCTGAGTTTCTTCGGCATAAGTCCTCTCTTGTGAGCTTCATTCAGTGTACTTGAAAAGGGGTTAGCGGCTAGGGGCTAAGGAATAAGGATTAGGTAATGGTGCGCCGGCGTATTGTCTCCGGCAGGTTCCTGAAATTGTGTCGCTATTCCCTACTCCCTAAACCCTAACCCCTATTCTCTGTGCCGCAAGCGGGTGTAAGATTCAGTTCAGGTGCACACATGCTCCCCGCAAGGAAAATCGTTTGCCCGACGGACTTCAGCGAAGGGGCCTCGGAAGCGCTGGAAAACGCAACCAGGATTGCCCTGAATAACGGGGCAGAGGTTTATCTCGTCCATGTGGTGCCGGTAATGCTGGCCGAGACGGAGCCCACTTTGCTGGTGCAGGTACAGGACTACGAGCGCCTTTTGCAGCCCGAAAAGCGGCTGCAGGAAATGGCCCAACCGCTTATCGCGAAAGGGGTAATGGTACACACGGTCATCGGCCACGGCGATGCGGCCAGCGAGATTGTTCGCATTGCGGAAGAGCAAAAGGCGGACGTGATCGTCATCGGCACTCATGGCAATACGGGATGGCGCCGGCTTGCCTTTGGTTCGGTGGCGGAAAAAGTGGTGCGGCTGGCCACCTGCCCGGTGCTGAGTGTCCGCTTCGCCAAGCATTGCCGCCGTCAAGCGACTTCTGCCGAGGCGGGTGGGGCGTCGAAGCCGTGAACGGGAGTTAGAGGCTTCGTGCTTGCCGCTCCGCCGGACGCAAATACGGCGTCTGCCGGGGGTCTCGGTGCCGGCAGTTATCTCGCGAAAGCCCGGCCATGCACATATTTTGTGGGATCGTCATCATCATACGCAGTTCGATCAGGCAAGACGCTAATCGACTCTAACTGTCCGCAATAGCGCTGACCTCTGGGTTGTGAAAAGAGCTGGTGTCGAAACTCGTGGAAAAATCTGAACCGGCGAGCGCCGCTCGCGCGCCCGAACAGCAGTCCGACAGCGCGCGCGTGGACCGTCCGTGGGTGTTTTTTGACCGGGCATTTATAGTCCCGCTGATCGTGGCCTGCGCGCTGTTTGTGGAGAACATGGACTCGACGGTCATCGCCACCTCGCTGCCGATGATCGCGCGCGATCTGGGCAAAGACCCTATCGTACTCAAGCTGGGCCTGAGTTCGTACCTGGTGAGCCTGGCGGTCTTCATACCGATTTCCGGCTGGATGGCCGACCGCTTTGGCGGGCGAACGATATTTCGCATCGCCATCGGCATCTTCATGGCCAGCTCGATGCTTTGCGGGTTGTCGACCACGTTCTACGGCTTCGTGGCGGCGCGCTTTCTGCAGGGCGTTGGCGGAGCCATGATGGTTCCGGTGGGGCGCATCGTGATACTGCGTTCCATACCCCGGGAGGAGCTGGTAACGGCGTTCAACTACCTGACCATTCCCGCCATCCTCGGGCCGGTGATCGGGCCGCCGCTGGGTGGAATGATCACCACCTACGTAAGCTGGCGCTGGATCTTCTTTATCAACGTGCCGATCAGCCTGCTGGGCATTTTTCTGGCGGGGCGTTTCATGGAAAACGTGCGCGAAGACGAGCGGCCGCCGCTGGATGTGGTTGGATTTATTCTCTCCGCGTTGGGCCTGTCGCTATCGATTTTCGGGCTGACCACGATCCACGACCGCCTGGTTTCAACCCGATTTTCACTGGGCTGCATGCTGGCCGGGGCCGCCTGCATGACCGTCTACTTCCTGCACGCCCGGCACAAAACTCAACCGCTGCTTGAGCTCGGGCTGTTGAAGATCAAGACGTACTGGGTCGGAGTGGGCGGGGGGTCGCTGTTCCGGATCGGCATTGGCGGGCTATCGCTGCTGTTGCCGCTGATGTTCCAACTGGGCTTTGGCATGAACCCCCTGCAGTCCGGGTTGTTGACCTGCGCCTCCGCTATTGGCGCCATGTTCATGAAGTCGGTGGTCAAGCTGGTTCTGCGGCTGTTTGGCTTCCGCAGGGTTCTCATCACCAACGCCATACTCGCGTCGGGGACCATCGCGGCCTTCGGGCTGTTCACCATCCGCACTCCTCGCCTGCTGGTTTTCGCCATCCTGCTGATCGGGGGATGCTTCCGCTCGCTGCAGTTCACCTCCATCAACGCCATAGCCTTCGCTGATATAGCGGATGACGCGGTGAGCAAGGCGACCAGCCTGTTCGCTACCATTCAGCAATTGTCGTTCGGCGTAGGGGTAACGGCCGGCGCATTTGCCTTGCAGACGTCCAGCTTTCTGCAGGGGCACCAGACGATCGTCGCCGCTGACTTCTGGCCCGCTTTTCTGGCCCTGGGACTACTGGCGGCATCGTCCGCCTGGTCCGCCGTCAGCATGTCAAAGACAGCGGGCGAAATAATGGCGGGGCGAAAATAAAAGGGGTCAGGGATTAGCGATCAGGGCTCGCGATCCTGAGCGTCGTTCTGCGAGACCAGACTCATGCAAACTGCCCGGCTAAACATAGACGCTAATCTTGCTTCAATCCCTGCACTAACTCCTAACCCCTAATCCCTTTATGCAGGGTGCAGTTTCTTGATCAGCTCGGCTACATTTTCAGAGAAACGGCGAATGGTGTTCATGCCCTCTTCGTCCTTGAGGGCCTCTCCGGGCAAGCGGCCGAAGACCATGTTCCAGTAGGTCGAGCCGGGAACAATCACCTCGCTGATGAAGAAGGACATCATCATTTCCTGCAGGGTGATGGATTGTCCTCCGCGGCGCGCCACGGCAATTGGGCCGCCGACTTTTCCCTTGAGATAATTGTCGCTGTTGCGCGAGACGTAGGCGATCCGCTGCAGGGCGCACATCACGTCGCCGCGCGCCGTGCCGAAGTACACGGGACTGCCCACGATCAGCCCCTGGGCGGGCCGGATCTTGTCGATGATGCCGTTCAGCCCGTCTTCCAGGCCGCAATGGCCGCTCTTGCATTTCAGGCAGGCGATGCAGGACTCGATCTTCATCCCCGCAAAAGAAATAATCTCCGTCTCCACGCCGGCCGCCTGAATGACCTTCGCGCATTCGCGCATTAGCAGAACCGTGTTGCCCTCAGGCTTGGGGCTTCCGCTGATTAACACAACTTTCCGCATGAGTTCTCCTCAAAAAATGTCCGTTTGAAGTATCGGTACTGGTATTCTGCCATGAGCCTCCCACACCAACAAGCCCGAGATGGGCATTTTGGGCCTTGCCAGAGGCAAAAACCGGCTTGGGCGGGACTCGCTTACACACGGCAAAGCACCAGAACGGTCTTCGCTGGTAAGCCGGTGGCCGGGCGGGCAAAATCGGGCTTTTCGCGCATTTGTTCTGGCGCTCTGTCGGGGTAGAATGCGGCAATGGAACAGTTTTTCCAGCAATTGACCAACGGCTTGGCAGTGGGCGGCATTTACGCCCTGATCGCGCTGGGGTACACCATGGTCTATGGCGTGCTCAAGCTTATCAACTTTGCCCACGGCGACCTGTTCAGTTCCGGCGCTTACCTGGGGCTGACCATGGTAGCCAGTTTCGGGCTCATCGCGCATTGCGGCCATGTGCTTGGCTTTGCCGCCCTGGTCGCGATGGTGATGGCGTCGGTGGCTTTCCTGGGGTTGGTGCTGGAGCGAACTGCCTACAAACCGCTGCGCAAGTCGGCGCGGCTTTCGGCGGTGGTTTCGGCCCTGGGCGCGTCCATTCTTTTGCAGAACGCCCTCATGCTGATTTACGGAGCGCGCTACCTGGTTTTCCCGCAGAACATAATTCCCAGCATGCCGGTGAATCTGTTTGGCATTTACGTTCCGCTGGTGCGAATCATCATCCTGGCCATCTCATTTCTGATGATGATCGGGCTCTACCTTTTCATTCAGAAGACCCGCATCGGCACGGCCATCCGGGCGGCCGCCATAGATCAGGGAGCCGCCCAGCTCATGGGGATCAACGTGGACCGGGTGATCATGATGGTTTTTATCCTGGGTCCCGCCCTGGGCGGAGCGGCGGGCTTGCTGGTGGGAATCCAGTACGGCCAGGTGTACTTCACCATGGGCTGGTCCTATGGTCTGAAGGCGTTTACCGCGGCTGTTCTGGGCGGCATCGGCAACATACCGGGAGCGATGGTGGGCGGCCTTCTGCTGGGAGTGATTGAGTCCCTGGGCTCCGCCTATTTCTCCACCGCATGGAAGGATGCGCTGGCGTTTTTCGTGTTGATCCTGGTGCTCATCTTGCGCCCGACCGGGATTTTGGGCGAACGCGTGGCGGAGAAAGTCTAATGTCGCGCAAAACCAGCTTGCTTTACCTGGCCCTTTTCCTGCTGCTTGCCGCCTCCCCGTTGGTTCTCAATACCTACTGGGTGGACGTGCTGAACAGCGTGGGCTTGTACGCCATTCTGGGGCTCAGCCTGAATATCACGCTTGGCCAGGCCGGGCTGTTCAACCTTGGCCACGCCGCCTTCTACGCGGTGGGAGCGTACACGGCGGCCATCCTGAACACCCGCTACCACTACCCGATAATGTGGCTGTTGCCGGTATGCGCGATAACGGCGGGCGTCTTTGCCGTTATCGTCGTGCGCCCGATCATTCGCCTGCGCGGCGATTACCTGTGCATCGTCACCGTAGGCGTGGGAGAGATCGTTCGCATCGCGCTGGTCAACGATATCTTTGGAATCACCGGCGGCTCCAACGGAATCTTCGGGATCGCGCGTCCGCGCCTGTTCGGGATGATAATCCGGCGCCCCGAGCACTTCTTTTATTTCATTTGGGCATTCGTCGCCATCACCGTGTTCCTGTTCGTCCGCCTGGAGCATTCGCGCTTTGGCCGGGCGCTGAACTACCTGCGCGAAGACGAGGTCGCTGCCGAAGGAAGCGGCATCAATACCGCCTACTACAAGCTGGCGTCCTTCGTGATTGGGGCTGCATGGGCGGGCATGGCCGGCGGTATCTTTGCCGCCAAGATGACGATTATCGCGCCCGAGTCGTTCAGCTTTTGGGAATCCGTCCTGATATTTGCGCTGGTCATTCTGGGAGGATCGGGCAGCATCTCCGGCGTGCTGGTGGGCTCTTTCGTAATCATCGGGCTGCCCGAGCTGTTTCGCGGCTTTGCCACCGCCCGCATGCTGTTTTTCGGGGCGGCAATGATCCTGATGATGATCTTCCGCAACCAGGGCATACTGCCGGCCAGGCCACGGCAGTATCTGCTGGATGGAATTCTGCCGGCCAAAGAAAGCGCCGTCGCCGTGGCGGCAGACGATCCCAAGCAGAAGATTGCCGCCGCAGAGGAGGTTCTATGAGCCTGCTCAGCATCAAGTCGCTGACCAAGCGCTTCGGAGGAGTGACGGCGGTCAAGAACGTTTCCTTTGACGTGGAAGCGGGATCGATCGTCGGGCTCATTGGGCCCAACGGCGCCGGCAAGACTACGGTATTCAACCTCATAACCGGCATCTACCGCCCGGATGAAGGCATCATCGAGTTCAAGGGCAAGTCGATAGCCGGGGTGCCTACTCACCGCATCGTCTCTTCGGGCATAGCCCGCACCTTCCAGACGATCCGCCTCTTTCAGAACCTCTCGGTGCTGGAAAACGTTTTGGCGGGGCGGCATTGCCGCATGAAGTCGGGCGCGCTGGGGGCCATGTTGCGCTTTCCGCGCGAGCGCCGTGAAGAAAAGGCGGCGTTGCTGGCGGCGCTGCAGGCGCTGGAGTTCGTGCGGCTGCGGGCCGAAGCCGAGAATTTGGCCAAGAACCTTCCCTACGGCAAGCAACGCCTGCTGGAACTGGCGCGCGCCCTGGCCACCCAGCCCCAGCTTGTCATCCTGGATGAGCCCGCCGGCGGCATGAACGAGCAGGAAACCACCAGCCTGATTGCCTTGATCCGCAAGATGCAGGAGCAGGGAATCACGGTGCTGCTGATCGAGCACGATATGAGCCTGGTGATGCGCGGCTGCGAACGCATCGTGGTGCTGGAATACGGATGCAAAATCGCCGAGGGAACGCCTGACGCCATTCGCAATGACAAGGAAGTGATTCGGGCCTACCTGGGCGCCGAGGAAGAGAATTGAAATGCTGCTGCAA
>JBEKQR010000109.1:0-11181 GCA_049519515.1 Candidatus Korobacteraceae bacterium | reverse complement strand
CAAGCTCCACCAGCGTGTCTGGTGACACAAGAACAAAGTGTTTGACGGGTTCACCGCGAAATACAACATCGATCGCCTCGTGTACTACGAGAGCTTTTCGTCGATGCATACTGCAATCGCCCGCGAAAAACAACTCAAGCGATGGTCTCGTTCGAAGAAGCTGGGGCTGATTGCGCGGATGAACCCTACCTGGGCTGACTTAAGTGAGGGATGGTATCACGCAGAATCGATTCCTGATCGCCACCCGCTCGCGGCAGCCGAGTCAACTGCAGGTCCCTCGACTCGGCCGCAAAAACTCCGGCCTCGCTTGACGGGATAACGAGTCTTGGGTAAGAGAAGTTGCTGTCTAGTAGCCACTTTCTGTGTGGCAGAGAGCCGCTTTTCTCTTTCAAGTTAGAGCGATTCTGAGCAAACATCTGCCGTGCGTTGCCTCAGATCCTCATCGGCATGACCACGTAGCGGTACTTGTACTGCGCGTCGGGAGTCTCCGGGCGAAGCTGGCCGGCCGACTGCGCGTCCTTGAATTCCAGGCGAATCTCCTCGGCATCGGCGGCCTTGAAGAACTCCAGCAGGTACTGCGAATTGAAGCCGATGGTCATCGGCTCGCCCGCATAGGCGGTCTCGATCGAGTCTTCCGACTCGCCGGTTTCGGTGGAGGACGATGAGACCTTGATCTCGTTCTTCTCCAGGCGCAGGCGGATGGCGCCGGAACGTTCGTCGGCAAACTGCGCCACGCGCTGAATGGCGGCGGCAATCTCGCCGTTGCGGACCACCACCGAGCGGGTGGTCTCCTTGGGCAGCACCGCTTCATAATTGGGAAACTGTCCGGTGAGCTGCCGCGAGGTCAGCAGCCGCCCGCCAATGCGGAAGAACAGCGTGGTCTCGTCTTTGGCGAACTCAACCGTCTCGCTCTCGGCGACTCCCAGCAGCCCCAGCAATTCGCCCATAGCCTTCTTGGGGATCAGCGTCTTCATTTCGCCGGAGACCTCAAGCGGGGTATTGCTCCGTTCAATATGCGCCAGCCGGTGGCCGTCGGTCGCCACCATGACAATCGACTCCGGTTTCAGCACCATCAGCGCGCCGTTGAGGGTGTAGCGCGACTCCTCGTTGGAGATGGCAAAAATCGTCTTGGCAATCAACTGCCGCAACGCCTCCGCCGGGATCGCCACTACCCCGGCGGCGGGAAATGCCGGCAGGCTGGGGAAATTCGAGCGGGCCATTCCCACCATCTTGGTATTGGAACGGCCGGAGCGGATGTTAACCCAATGGTTCTCCAGCAGCTTTATGGCGATGTCGCCGTCGGGCAACAGCTTGACGTACTCGAAGAGTTTGCGGGCCGGAATCGTACACGAGCCCTCTTTCTTGGTTTGCGCCGCGCACGAGGTGCGCAGACTCAGGTCCAGGTCGGTGGCGGTGATCGACAGCTTCTCCCCGGAAGCTTCAAACAGGAAATTGGAAAGGATCGGGATCGTCGTCTTCCGCTCCACCACGCCCTGGGTGGCGGTCAGTTCCTTCAGCAGGTCAAACTTGTTAACGATGATTTCCATTGCTGTTCCTTGCGCCATGCCTATGTCTGCCATGTCTGTACCCTCGGGGTCCCGGACAACGCGCTCGCGGTCGCCGGGTAGACGAGTACCCTTAATGCTTTGTCTTATATCAGATATGAGCGCCGATAGCGAAGAAAACTGCGCCCGGTGTACCAGGGACGACGCTGCCTGAATTTCTGGCGCCGCAGACCACCTTAGCCGCTCAGAGTCTCGGTGAGCTTGTTGAGCATGCGGTTCAGGTCCTTGTCGGCCTGCCGCTGTTCGCCGATCTTCTCGATCGAGTGCAGCACCGTGGTATGGTGCTTGCCCCCGAACTGGCGGCCGATTTCCGGCAGCGAGGCGTCGGTCAGGTGCTTGGCCAGGAACATGGCGATCTGCCGCGGAAAGACGATTTGCCGCGAGTTGTTCTTGGCCTTGATCTCCGGCAGGCGCAGCCCGAACTGCTCGGCCACGGCTTTCTGAATCGCCTCGATGGTGATCTTGCGCGACTGCTGGTCGATGAAGTTCTTCAGCACCTGCTGCGCGGTGATCAGGTTGATGGAGATGCCGGTGAGCGAGGCGTAGGCGACCAGCCGGATCAGCGCCCCCTCCAGCTCGCGCACGTTGCTGCGGATGTTCTGGGCGATGAAGGCGGCAACCTCGTCCGGCAGGTGCACGTTCTCGGTCTCCGCCTTTTTCTGCAGGATGGCGATCTTGGTCTCCAGGTCGGGCGGCTGAATGTCCGCGATCAGTCCCCACTCGAAGCGGCTGCGCAGCCGGTCTTCGATCTCTGCCAACTCCTTGGGCGAACGGTCGCTGGCGATCACGATCTGCTTCATGGACTCGTGCAGCGCGTTGAAGGTGTGGAAGAATTCCTCCTGCGTGCGCTCCTTCTGCGCCAGGAACTGGATGTCGTCGATCAGCAGCACGTCCACCGTGCGGAAGCGGTCGCGGAAGCTGCTCATGCGATCGTGCTTGATGCAGTTGATCATCTCGTTGGTGAACTTCTCGGTCGAGAGATAGCAGATCGCGGAGTCCGGTAGGTGGCGCCTGACTTCATGGCCGATGGCCTGCATGAGGTGGGTCTTTCCCATCCCCACCCCGCCATACAGGAAGAGCGGGTTATAAGCCTTCGATGGCCGCTCGGCCACCGCCAGCGAGGCGGCGTGAGCAAACTGGTTGCCGCTGCCGATGACGAAAGCGTCAAAGGTGTACTTGGGGTTCAGTTGCGCCGCGCCATCAAAGTCAAAGCGCGACTGCTGCGGGCCGGCCCCGGCCGGCGCCGCCGCGAAGCCGCCGTTGTGGCGCAGCGTGGTGGCTGGCGCCGAAGCGGCCTCGGCGATGACGAACTGCACGTCTTTGAAGTCGAGTCCCAGGTTTTCGATGGCCTCCTGGATGAGGTCGGCATAGCGCTCGCCCATTTCGCGGAACTCGGCCGAGGGCACGCGAACAAACAGCGTCACTCCCTGGCTGTGGCTGTAACGCAATGGCTTGAGCCAGGTGTCGTAAGAGTGGCGATTGACCTTCTTCTCCAGCGCGTCCAGGATGCGGGACCATGGATTCGGAGAGCTTGTGACTGTTGAAACGGACATGGCAACCAGGCAGCCGGAGGGACGCACGGCCCGAAAAACTTCATTGATTCTGAAAAATTATTAATTCTGCTCTCGAGAGATAACCGGCAGCCTCCTCTTCGATGTATTGCGAAACCCGACAACCTGCACATCGAGTGGGGCGCACGATTAAACTCTCACTGAACTCCGGTGCATACTAGCACGTCTGAGGTGAATTGAGCAGTGCTCCTTAGGGAAGTTTTTTTAAGTTTTTTTTGTCGTGCCCATTCGGCCTTTTCCCGGTAGTCACAACGCCGTTCTTACATCTGTTGTGGTGGTCATTGCTGCGAGTCTTGTGCAGAATTGCATCCTTGAAGCTGCCGGGGGCTCCCGGCGATAGCTGGTGTTCCATTCGCCGGGTTGAAAACGGGGTAACGCCCGCGGGTTCCACCTTGGTAACCAGGAGAGTTTCGCGCCGCCGCCAAAGCTGCCGCAGCGCGCCGGCCCAGCGCAACATCAGGGCGGGATGCAGGCCAGGCATGGCGGCTGTTTGCCGCGCCTTCGGAAGTTCATTTATACTTCTGATTTGCTCATCGTTGATTGATTCTTTCAGTAGGAGCGCCGTTTTCAATGCCGAAGCGCACATTCCAGCCAAACCGTCGCCGCCGCTCAAAGACGCACGGGTTCCGTAGTCGTATGAAGAGCAAGGGCGGACAAGCCGTGCTCTCGCGCCGTCGCGCCAAGGGCCGCAAGCGCGTGTCCGTTTCACCTGGCTATCGTGATTGATGGCAAGAATGCCGTTTTCCACCCCAGCAAGCGCGCAAAGACGGCGCTTACGGGGAACCCTGGGGCATTCGCTGGGGTAAAGTGATTGGGCGCTCCCGTCTGTTGGAGAGTGAGCCGTGAGTAGCACTCCGGGGGGCACTTTCCCGAAATCGGCCCACCTGCTCAAGCACGCTGACTTTCGCCGCGTCTACGAGCAGGGTAGGCGGTACTTTTCCGGGAATATGACATTTTTTTACCTTGCCGGGGTGGAAGGGCCGCGGCCCTCAGCAAGAACCGCGGTTGCGCTTGATGGAATGAAAGCGCCGGCGCGAGCAGCCGTGCGGATCGGTTTCACGGTTCCCCGGGCGCTGGGCGGCGCGGTCGAGCGCAACCGCATTCGGCGCCGTACGCGTGAAGCCGTGCGCCACAACTACTATGCCTTGCTCGCGGAGCTGAGCGGAGCTATGGACGTAGTGATCAACCCCAGGAAGTCTGTCCTGAAGGCCGACTTCAACAAGCTTTCCGAGGAAGTGGCCGGGGCCTTCGCCGTGCTCCGGCGCGGCGCTGGTTCTCCAGGTGGAACGGCAACTGCCGGGGGGCGGGCGCGGGCCGGGCGAAATCAGGGCTGAAGCGAGAGGAAGATCATGAGGTGGCTGGCCGTCCAACTGATTTGCTTTTACAAGCGCTGGCTCTCGCCTGCCCTGCCTGTCTCGTGCCGCTTTCAGCCCACCTGCTCGGAATACGCCATGGAGGCCGTTGACCGGCACGGAATTCTGTGCGGCGCGCTGCTGGCGCTGGCGCGCGTGGCTCGCTGTAATCCGCTGGGAGGCAGCGGCTACGATCCGGTTCGGAGAGATTTAGGATTTAAGATTTTTGATTTCAGATTGAAAGTGCATGGTGGCCACTGCTTAGGTGGCGTAAGAACGAAGACCACTCAATCTGAAATTTGAAATCAAAAATGTTTTTACATCCAACTGACCTGCGCCGGGTATGCGCGAGCCCCGAGCGCGGAAATGGCTAGCACTTGACCGAGTATCACAGTCCACAGCTTCAGTCGGGCGGCGGCGGCCAGAAGAACTTTCTTCTGGTTATAGGCGTCACTATTGCCGTACTGCTTCTAGCACAGCAGTACTTTTTCAAGCAGCCTCCGCCGGAGCAGAAGCCTGCCGCTCCCGCGCCGGCCGCCACCCAGCAGAACGCGGTCCCCGCTCCTCCGCCACCACCGCCGGCGCCGAGAGGCTCGAAGAGGGCCGGTGCCCAGCCCGGCGCCAAACAAGCCGGCAGCGAATCTGTCACGGTGGTCGAGAACGATCTTTATCGCATTACGTTTTCCAACCGCGGCGGACTGGCGAAATCCTGGATCTTAAAAAAGTACAAGGACAGCAGCGGTAATCCGCTGAACCTTGTCAACGAAGCCGCGGCCGGCGAATGGGGTTACCCGCTTTCCCTTTGGAGCTGGGACGAGGGCCTGCGCACCAAACTTAACTCAGTGCTTTATGTGCCGAGCGCCACCGGTACGCTCAACTCCCCCGGCGAGCTGACCTTCGAGTACGCCGATGGCGACCTCACGGTGCGCAAGAGCTTTCATTTCGATTCCACTTATGTCGTGAAAGTGGAAACTTCGGTGGTGCGCGGCGGCAATTATCAGTTCGCGCTGCCCGCCTGGCCGGCCGGCTTTGGCGACGCCTCGGCGGCGGCGGCCTATGCCGCGCAGACCATCGACTTTTCCAATGGCGAGAAGATCCAGCGCCTCAAGCCCGACAAGAAGGGGAAAGAGATCAGCAACGGCAACGTTCTGCGCGGGACTTTCGAGTGGGGTGGCGCGGTGGATCAGTACTTCACCGCCATGTTCCTGCCCGATCGCCCGCAGCACGCCGTGCTGGCAACCCTGCGCAACTTCATCGTCGTCCCCAAGGATCCGAAAAAGCCGAACGAGACGGAGAAACACGAAGTCCTGGGCGTGGCTGTCGGCGACCCGGGCGGGGTTACGAGCGGGCGTATATTCGTCGGTCCCAAGGCCGACGACGTGCTGAACTCGCTACACGCCAACACCCTCAACGGCCAGCCTAACGGCGCCGACCTGAGCGGGCTGATCGACTGGGGCTTCTTTTCCATCATTGCCAGGCCGCTGTTCCTCTGGCTGAAGTGGACCCACGAGCATTGGGTTAATTTCCCGTCCGGCTGGGGCTGGGCGATCATTATTCTCACCCTGATCATCAACGCCGCCATGCTGCCGCTCCGTCTCTACCAGATGAAGTCGGCGCTGGAGATGCAGCGGATCCAGCCGCAGATCCAGGCCATACAGGCCAAGTACAAGAAGTACCCCATGCGCGACCCGCGGCGGGCGGAGATGAACCAGGAGGTCTCGGCGCTCTACCGGGAACACAAGGTTAACCCGGCCAGTGGATGTCTGCCCTTGTTAGTCCAGATGCCGTTCCTGTGGGCGTTTTACCGCATGCTCTCCGAGGCTATCGAGCTGCGGCAGGCGCAGTTCTACTGGCTGCACGATTTGTCGTCCCCCGACCACTGGCTGGTCCTGCCCATCCTCATCGTGTTGAGCACCCTCCTTATGCAGAAGATGACGCCGCAGGCAGGCATCAGCAAGGAACAGCAGCGCATGATGAACCTCATGATGCCGCTGATGCTCGGCTTCTTCAGCTGGTCGGTGGCCTCCGGACTCGGCCTATACTGGGTGGTGGGCACCCTGGTCGGTATTCTGCAGCAGTGGGTAATGAATCGCACCAAGCTGGGCCAGGAGATTCATGCCCTGGCCGAAAAACGGGCCCGCAAGCAGGCGGGAACCGGGGTCGATAAGACCGATAAGATCGTGCGCCGCTAACCCCGGGCTCCCGGCAGACAACCGGCTTTGCGCCTGCTGGAGCGCAAGCCAGCAGCACGAACAGACAGAAGATGCCGATAGCTGACAAGATCGCCACCGCAAAGCGCATCAGCGAGCTGCTGAACTCCATCATCAAGCTCGGCGACATCCGCCTGAAGTACAAGATCACGGTCGATCCGCCGCTGCCGGAAGAGCGCGACTGGGAGCGTCCGGTCATCCTCGTCGAATTGTCGGGCAAGGACACGCCCTTGCTGATGGAACGCAACGCCGAACTGCTGCGCGCGCTCGAATATCTGGTGTTGGAATCGCTGCGGGTCGGCTCGGAGGACCACGAAAAGGTCGCCTTCGACGCGCTCGGGTATCGTGCCGCCCGCTTCGAGGAGTTGCGCATGTCCGCCAGTGTGGCGGCAGAGAAGGTGCGGCGCACCGGAACGCCTTATTCCTTTACCCCAATGTCTTCGCGCGAGCGCCGTATCGTTCACCTGGCGCTGCGCGATGCCGATGACCTGCGCACCGAAAGCCAGGGCGAAGGCCCGCAACGGCATCTGGTTGTCTACCCCAAGGACTTCAAGGGCAAGCCGCAGCCTTCCATCCCCATGCGGCGGGGCAGACGCTGATCAGTTTCGAATTTCCAGGAAAGGCCGTTACAGAGACTTTTTCCGCAGCCTGTCAAGCCCTCGCGCGGCTGATAAAATCGATAACGCAATGATCCTGCCATTCGTCCGCGACATGCTTGCGGATGCAGCCAAATCCCCCGCATTTTCGCGGGCCGCCGCGCACCTCAAGGGAGGCAGAGGCAGAATCCGTCTCTCCGGCCTGACCAACACGGCCAAGCCGCTCGTCTATGCGCTGTTGCAGCACGCCATCGCCCGGCCGCTGATTCTGCTGGTGGCCAACAACCGCGCCGCCGAGGAGTTGCTGCCCATCCTGCAGAGCTTTTGCGAGCTAAGTGGTGCCGCCAATCCCGATGCGGTCGTTTACCTGCCGGCGCGCGACGTGCTTCCGTTTGAAAACCTCTCGCCCCATCCTGAAATTCAGGAGGCGCGGGCCAAAGCCTTGTGGCGGGTGGCCAGCGGTGGCGTGTCGATCGTGGTGGCTCCCTTTGCCTCCAGTGCCGTCCTGCTGCGCGAGCCGGGCTATTACCAGGATCTCGGGCGGGTGCTGCGGCGCGGCGAGAGCCTTGACCTGGAGCAACTGGTCTAACATCTCAACACGGTTGGCTACTCGCGCACCGACGTGGTGGAAATGACCGGCGAGTATGCCTCGCGGGGAGGAATTCTCGACGTTTTTCCTCCGGAGAGTGAGAGGCCGCTACGCCTCGAACTGTTCGGAGACCAGATTGAGTCGATCCGTAAGTTCGACCCGGCAACCCAGCGCTCTTCCGGCAGCGTTGAAGAAGTGGTGCTGCTGCCATTGACCGAGACTCCGGTTTCCGGCCAGTTGCTGGGGGCGATTCATGCGCGGCTGTCGGGGCGGCGAATCAGCGGCACGGACGAGGCCCTGGAGTCGGCGGTGCGCAGCGCCGGCGTGACGGTATTTCCCGGGTGGGAGTTTTACGCGCCGGTGGCCGGCGCCACGCAAACCATCTTCGACCATCTGCCCAACGCCTGCGTGCTGATCGACGAGCCCGCGCTGCTGGAGCGCGACCAGGATGCCTGGTGGGAGCGGGTGACGGCGGCCCACGAACGCAGCGGAGTGGGCAATCTCGTGCGTCCCGAAGAGCTCTTCCTGCCGCCGGAGAGGTGGCGCGCCCTGGTGGCCGGACGCGGCGGAGCCGACATCGAGCAACTGGGAGTGGAAGGCGGCAAGGTCTCCACCCCAGCAACGGCAAACGCAGCCGCTGCTGGAGACCCCGTGGAACATATTTCCCTCTCTTCGCGCCCGACCATGCGCTTCCACGGCTCCATGCCTGCCCTGATGGACGAAGTAAAGAAGCTCGCGGCAGAGGGAGAACGAGTGCTGTTGTCGGCCGGCAGCCACGGCGAGCTGGAACGGCTGGCCGACATTTTCAACGAGTACGGCGTTCCTTACCGGCTGGGCAGCCGCGCGCAGCGTCCCGGCGGCGCGGCCTACGAGGACCAGGCCGGATATTTCGGCGAGGACCTCTCGGTGACCACCCTGGTGCGCGGCTTCGTGCCGGACGGCGTAGCGCTGCCCGAGTCCAGGCTGGTGATCTTCGGCTCGCGCGATCTGTTTGACGAGTCGGAGGCCGCCTACGCCCGCGGGCCGCGGCAAAAATCCAGGACGGCGGCCTTTCTCTCGGACTTTCGCGACCTGGCGCTGGGCGACTACGTGGTGCACGTCGAGCACGGCATCGGCCAGTATCACGGTTTGCGCGAGATCGCCCAGGCCGACGGCGGCAACGTCGAGTTCATGATCCTGGAGTACGCCGAGGGCGCGCGGCTCTACATACCGCTGACCCGGCTCGACCTGGTGCAGAAATATCGCTCGGCGGAGGGCGGCAAGCCGGCGCTGAGCCACCTGGGCACGCAGCAGTGGGCCAAGACCAAGGCGCGCGTCAAGCGGGCCATGCAGGACATGGCGGACGAGCTGCTCAAGCTATACGCCGCGCGCAAGACCGCCGAGGGACACCCCTTCCCCGCCGATACCGACTGGATGCGCGAGTTCGAGGACGCCTTCGAGTACAGCGAAACCGAGGACCAGGCGACGGCCATCGCCGACGTGAAGCGCGACATGGAATCGGCCACGCCCATGGACCGGCTGCTGTGCGGCGACGTCGGCTACGGCAAGACGGAAATCGCCATGCGCGCCGCTTTCAAAGCCGTTACCGATAACCGCCAGGTTGCGGTTCTGGCGCCCACCACGGTGCTCGCCTTCCAGCACTACGAGACCTTCAAGCAACGCTTCGCCGCCTTTCCCATCACCGTCGAAATGATCAGCCGCTTCCGCAGCCCGCGGCAGCAGAAAGAGATCGTCGAACGCGTCGAGAGCGGCAAGGTTGACATCCTGATCGGCACGCACCGGCTGCTCTCGAAAGACGTGAAGTTCGCCGATCTCGGGCTGGTGATCGTGGACGAGGAGCAGCGCTTCGGGGTGCGCCACAAGGAGCGCCTGAAGCATCTTCGCCAGGAAGTGGACGTGCTGACCATGTCGGCCACGCCCATTCCGCGCACCCTGCACATGTCGCTGGTCGGTCTGCGCGACATGAGCGTCATCGAGACCCCGCCCAAGGACCGCATGGCCATTCAGACGGTGGTCTCCAGTTGGGACGACAAGCTGATACGCTCCGCCATCGCCCAGGAGCTGGAGCGCGGCGGGCAGGTGTACTTCGTCCACAACCGCGTGGAGACCATCTACGAGATTTCGTCCAAAATCCGCGAGCTGGCTCCGCAGGCGCGCATCCTGGTCGCTCATGGGCAGATGAGCGAAGGCGAGCTGGAGAAGGTCATGCTGGCCTTCATGCGCCACGAGGCCGACGTGCTGGTGGCCACCACCATCATCGAGAACGGGCTGGACATCCCGCTCTGCAATACCATCGTGGTCAACCGCGCCGACCGGCATGGGCTTTCCGAGCTGTATCAATTGCGCGGCCGCGTGGGACGCTCCAACCGCCGTGCCTATGCCTACCTGCTCATCCCTTCCGAGCGCGACCTGACCGACCTGGCGCGCCGGCGGCTGGCGGCGCTGAAGGAGTTCAGCGACCTGGGCGCCGGCTTCAAGATCGCCGCCCTCGACCTCGAGCTGCGCGGGGCGGGGAACCTGCTGGGCGGCGAGCAGAGCGGCCACATCGACGCCGTCGGCTTCGAAATGTACACCAGCATGCTCGAGCACACCATCCGCGAGATGCGCGGCGAGCGCGTGGCCGAGGCCCTGGAGACGCAGCTCAACCTGGGGCTCAATATCCGCATTCCCGGCGACTATATCGGCCAGGAGAACCATCGCCTGCGCATGTACAAGCGCATCGCCGGCGTGGAGGACGAACGCCAGCTCGCCGACGTCGGCGCGGAGCTGCGCGACCGCTACGGCGAGCCGCCGGCCAGCGTCCGCCACCTGCTCGATTACGCCGCCCTCAAGCTGCTTGCGCAGCGCGTGGGCGCGGTGCAGATCGAGCGCAAGCGCGACCTGGTGAGCATTCGCTTCAACGAAAAGGCGGAGGTCGATGCCGGCAAACTGGCCCAGTTCGTGGCCCGCAACCGGGGATCGCAGTTCACACCACAGGGGGTTCTGAAGTTCAGCCTCAGTTCCAATCGCGCGGACGAGGTGCTGGACCGCCTGCGGCAGGTCCTGCAGGAAATTGCAGGCGCGCCGGTGGCGGCGGACTAGGAAAACAAAACCCACATCTGTTGCGCAGATGTGGGGCACCATCGGATAACACAGACATCTGGGCCAGCGGCCCGGTTTAGCTCTTCTTCTTTTTTGTTGCCGGCTTCTTGGCTTTTGGTTTCGCGCAAGCCATGGAATTATCCTCCCTTGAATAGAACTGTGAGCGTATTCTGCCCTGTTCCTCTCCAGTCCGCAAGCAAAACTACCAGGAACCGGC
>JBEKQR010000108.1:0-11389 GCA_049519515.1 Candidatus Korobacteraceae bacterium | reverse complement strand
TTGCCCCATGAGCGCTTCGCAAGTAAGGTTGTTACTAATCCGTGTGGTCGCGGGCGTGTCGGCCCTGTCGATTATTTCAATCTACGGGGCCGCGCACTCCGGCGGTACGCCAGCTCCGGCGACGCACACGGTCGTAATCAAGCAAATGCACTTCGACCCGGCGGAGATGACGGTGAATGCCGGCGATACCATTGAGTGGAAGAACGAGGACATTTTCTCGCATACAGTGACTGCTAACGACGGCAGCTTTGATTCTGGGCTCATCGCGCCCGGGCAGTCGTGGAAGACCGTCGTGAAGAAGGCGGGAACCATCGGGTATCACTGTCGCCCGCACCCGAACATGACGGCCAGCCTGTCGGTCTCGAACGTCGCGCAGCCGGGAACGCATGGAGCCATGCACCCCGGCGGCGGGGGCGAAGCTCATGGGGAATCGCTGCGATGGGCGCTGCCAAGCGCGCCCCGGCAGATCCATCCGATTCTGGTCAACTTCACCGCTGCGCTGCTGCCGTTATCGCTGTTGAGTGACATACTTGGCCGGATTTTCAGCCGGCAATCGCTGCACAATGCCGCATGGTGGATGGTACTGTACACGGCGGCTATCACGCCCTTTACGGCCGCGGCTGGATGGTGGTGGAAATACGCGGAAGGCCCGACGAATCTACCGGCGCAGCTGATCACTGTCCATCAGTGGCTGGGAACCACCGCGGCAGTGGCGTTCATCATACTTGCAGCCTGGCGCTGGCGCTTCCACAAGCGTGGCACTCCGCCCGCTGCGGCATACCTCGCATGCGCCTTGGTAGCGGTGCTTGCTCTCGTTTACCAGGGTAGCCTGGGCGGGACGATGGTGTTTGGACGCTGAGCTATTCTGTGGGTTTTCTATCGGTTACCCGAACCAGTCGCAACCGTCAGGTAAGCGAGGCATCTATGCATGATGATGCGCGGAATCGAGAAGCAGCACTCCTCCGCCATTATGTCATCCATGCTGGGGGTTTTTCGAGAGAGGAAGACCCGGGACGAATTTCTCGCGCTCATTCACGCCAGAAACACGCCCTTCAAGCAACGGCCATCTGCCGATGAATCTGCTTTTCGGAGGTTCGGATGGGTAGCACGGTAGAAGTGCCTGGTCGACAACAGTCGCTGAGTGATGAAGAAGTGGTTGCCCAGGTGTTGGCGGGCAACGCCGATATGTTCGAAGTCCTGATGCGCCGTTACAACCAGCGCCTCTACCGGGTGGCCCGGGCCATTCTGCGCAACGATGACGAAGCTGAAGACGTCATGCAAGATGCTTACGTGCGTGCATATGAACATCTCGACCAGTTTGCCGGAAGAGCGAAGTTTTCCACGTGGCTGACGCGCATCGCGGTGCACGAAGCTCTGGCGCGGCAACATCGCGGCAAGCGCTATGCGCGGGTTGGCGGCGAAGCCCGGCAGGCGTTTAGCTTTCATGCGGTGAGGTGTGACCGGGTGGTGAAGATGGTGTTTGAACGTATTCATAAGCGGGCGGCGGGAACTCAAGGCTCTAAGGCGAATACGCAGTAATTGAATGAATTGGCTGAGAGCCGTACATACAGCTCTCAAGTGGTTAACAAAGGCCAGGTGGAGGTAGTCGAATGGGAACTGCGGCAAGAGAACCAGCTTATTTAACCCTGAGATTAATTGAGCGCGAACATGTAGCCGAAGGCACGATGGCATTCCGCTTTGAAAAGCCGGCCGGGTGGCAATTCAAAGCAGGTCAAGCTGTCGATATCACCTTGTTGAATCCGCCGGAGACAGACTCGGAAGGCAATACGCGTGCTTTCTCGCTGGCCAGCGCCCCCCAAGAAGGCATGCTGATGATTGCCACCCGGATGCGCGATACGGCTTTTAAGCGCGTGCTCAGAACCCTGCCCCTGGGATCGGCGGTAAAGGTCGACGGTCCTTTCGGCGATTTGACTCTGCACAACAATACCGCACGTGCGGCTGTATTCCTGGCAGGCGGTATTGGAATTACGCCGTTCCGTAGTATCGTGGTGCGCGCGGCGAAAGAAAAACTGCCGCACCGCATCTTCCTCTTCTTCTCGAACCGCCGGACGGAGGATGCCCCATTCCTGGAAGAGCTTCAGCGGCTGGAAAGGGAGAACCCGAATTACAAACTCATTGCCACGATGACTGAAATGCACCGGTCCAACCGCTCCTGGAGCGGCGAAAGAGATCTGATCAACAAGGAAGTGCTCGCCCGGCATTTGAAGCAGGCAGTATCGCCCATCTACTACATAGCCGGTCCACCGGGCATGGTAAAGGGAGTGCGCGAGGTTCTTAATCGATCGGGAGTTGATGACGACGATATTCGAGCGGAAGAATTCGCCGGTTACTGAGCGCTCGCTTCTCTGGCCGCCGCAGTGCTTGCGGCGGCCGGCATCGCGCCAGCCCGCCATGAGCATTCAATTGCCGGAATGCAGGTGCTACGATTATTCGAGAGCACACTATGGAAGCGATTGAGGCCCTGAAGACCCGCAGAAGTACCCGCGCTTATACTGCCGACCCGGTCGATCGAGAAATAATCGAGGACATTGTTGATTGCGGCCGGATGGCGCCGACCGGGAGCAACGTCCAGCCCTGGGAGTTTGTTGTGGTTAACGACCAAGGGCTGCTCCGGCGTTTCGCTGAACTGGCCGAATACGGCAAGTTTCTGCCGCAGGCCGCCGCCTGTATCGTCGTGCTGTGCAAAGAGACCAAGTACTGGTTAGAGGACGGTAGCGCCGCAACCGAAAACATGCTCCTGGCCGCCCGGGCGCATAATCTCGGATGTTGCTGGGTAGCTGGAGACAAAACGACGTACGCCGACATCGTTCGCCAGGAGATTGGCGCTTCTAGTGCCTATAAAGTGGTCAGCCTGGTTGCGATCGGCCATGCGGCGGAACCGCCGCGGCGGCTGGAAAGGCGCCCGCTTGCGGAGGTTTTGCATTGGGGGCGATTCTAGCTGGGCACCGGTTTTAATCCGACGCCCTGAACCTCGATTTCCAATTGCTGCAAACGTCGTTGTGGCAGGCTGTTTTCTGGTTCGTAACTGCCCTGACAGGGCGGGCCGAAAACGCTCGCCCCGATAGCGTTGTCGTGTGGCCGCACTTAAGAACGTGGTCTTTTGCCGGGCGGTACCGGCTGCCGAAGAAGTATGAGCAGGCAAGCCACTGCGAACACGCCTAAGAGGATGAACCCTACACTGAAACTATCGGTCCGATGCTTCACATACCCCAGCAATAAGGGCGGGAAGAAGCCACCCAGTCCGCCTGCCGCTCCGATCAGACCGGTGACGCTCCCCACGGCCTGCGGGAAATATTCAGGGACAAGCTTGAAAACAGCGCCGTTGCCGAGACCGATTGCAGTTGCCATCCCGAGTGCGCCTATGGTGAAGGCTGACATCACCGGAAAAGCCAGCAACACAGCCATGACTGCGATTGCGGGGAAAACCCAGCGCAGGAGCTCGCTTCCGCCAATCCTGTCAGCCAAGGCCCCGCCTATGGGGCGCATGATCGTGGCCAGAGCCACAAAACCCGCCGTGCGCAGACCGGCATCGGCGGGCGTGAGCCTGAACACATCCGTGAGGAATGTAGGCAGGTAGATGGCCATGGCCACAAACCCGCCGAAGGTCAGGAAATAATACACGCTCAGGACTACGCTACCGCGCTCCTTCAAAGGTTGAAAGAATGCCCGAAGCGAGTTCGCTTTCGCAGCAACCGGCGCGTTTCGAGCCGCAATGAAGAAGAATACGAGCCAGCCGCTCAGCAACAGGCCGAAGGTCCAAAACCCCCATGAGAACCCGAAGGCTGCGGCGAGAAACGGAGAACCGTATGCCGCGAGTGATTGACCGATATTGCCCGCGCCGTACACGCCCAAGGCCAGGCCCTGGCGCTCGCGCGGATACCAGCCGCTTACGAATCCAACCCCGACTGAAAAGCTCGCAAGTGCGATTCCGATGAAGAAACCGAAACTGATCAGTTGCGAGTAGCCGGCCACCGTACCCATCAAGAATGCCGGAACGAGAGACAGTAGCATTACGCCACTGAAAACGATTCGTCCACCGAAACGATCCGTGAGGATTCCAAGAGGGATGCGGCCGAAAGAGCCGAGCAGTACCGGCACGGCAAGCGCAATGCTCTTCTCCAAGTGCGTGAGGTGCATTTGCTTGCTGATGATTGGCATCATGGCCGAGAGCGATCCGAAGACGGCGAAGCAGAGGGCAAATGCTCCAGTGCCGAGCACCAACTGTAGATGGGGTGAAGCACCAGCACGGTGGGAGTTGATCGGTGGCATGGATGAGGCCGGACCGCCGCTTGGCAGAAACAGCGGTCCGGATTCGAGGTTAGTTGCCTTTCTTTGGTGCGGGAACGGCAGCCGGCTGGCTGGCAGCCTTGACCACCGGCGCGCTCTTCATGGCATCCCGCAAGGCGAGCTGTCCCAGGCGCGAGAGGTTCAACGACTCGCCCAGCACCCGCTGCGCTTCCTGCGGCGCATGGAAGCCGACCGAATTCTCCGCTTCGATGAAGTCGAAGTAGAACTGCGCTTTGCGCTGGAAGTCGCGCGGCTTGGCCAACTGCTCGTCGCTGGCGCCGGCGTTTCTCGCCGCCGTGATTTCCTTGATGAGATCGATCAGGGCGTTGAAAGCGGTTTCACGCTCGGTGCGGAAGCTGTACTGGATCTGCTCGACCCGGTCCTTGAGCTCCTTTTCGTCCCAGCGATGGCAGGTCTGGCAGGCGCGATTGATGTTGAGCAGCGGCGAGCGTACCTGGTGGTCGCTCACCTTGGTCCCGCCCTGCCGCATGTAGGGCATGTGGCAGTCGGCGCAAGCGACGCCGGAACGGGCGTGGATGCCCTGGCTCCAGAGTTCAAATTCCGGATGCTGCGCCTTTAAGACGTTGGCGCCGGTGTCCTTGTGGACCCAGTCCTTGAATCCTTCCTGGTCGTAGTAGGCCTGGATGTTTTCGATCTTCACGCCCTTGGCCCAGGGGTACACCAGCCGTTTCTGGTCGCCCTTGAAGTAGTACTCGACGTGGCACTGGGCGCAGACGTAAGTACGCATCTCCTGCCGTGAGGCCTGCTTGTTGGGATCGTAGTCCTGTATGCCCTGCGATGCCTTTAACGCCCGGATGCCTTCCAGAAATGCCGGGCGCGTCACCCGCAGTTGCATCGTTTTGGGATCGTGGCAGTCGATACAGGCTAACGAATGCTTGGCCAGCTTGCGGGCCTCGGTGTAAGGCATCGAGTTGATCTTTTCGAAGCCCTTGAAGATGTCGCCATCGCCGGCTTTCTTGTATGGCACGTACATCGAGGCGTGGCAGTTCATGCAGGTGCCCGGCTGTTTTACCACCACCTGGCGCTGGGTGAAGGTCTGGTCATCCAACGCATAGTAGTGGCCGCGGCGTTCGCGGTAATCCTTCGAGAAGGCGTATCCGGCCCACATGGTGATGAAGCGAGGGTCGGCCTCGATTTTGGAGCGTGAAGTCTTGGTCCGGGGATCCTGGTCAGTGGGCGTGTGTGGTATGGATTCGCTTCCGCCATATTTTGTCGGCCGCATCTCGATGGTCTTCATGAAGGTTTCATATTCCGCCGGGAAGTTCTTGCCCCAGATCGCGGGATCTTCCGTGTCGTCGGTAATGTCTACCACGCGTACGAAGGTGTTCCTGGCTTCCTGCTTGCGTTCGAAGATACTTATCAGCAGCGCCAGCACGGCAACCGTCGCGACTGCGACAATCACGATCAGCAGCGTGGTGCGGCGCGCGCTGGCGCCCGGAGTGGAAGTGTTGGTTGTCATTGTATGGAATCCTTGGCAAAAGTGCTGGGAATAGAAGCGACGTTGTCGTTGTGCCCGACCGAGGAGTGGCAGCGGATGCAGGAGGTGCCGTCGTCCCCGGCGGTGGAATCGATGTGCATGGTCAGCCTGGCATGGCAGTCGCGGCAAGCCTGCTCGACTACCCGAGCGCTGCGCGGCTTGGCCATGATGTTGTCAGGAAAGCCGCCCATGGTGAAAGCCAAAGAATGGAAGAAGCCGTTGGAGGCCTTGGTGGCATATTTACCCGCGAGGTTGCGCGGCGTATGGCAATCGTTGCAGGTGGCGACCGTGTGATGGCTCCCCTTCACCCAGCCGTTGTAGTAGCTGTTCATGACGTGGCAGTTGGTGCAGGTGGCCGGATTGTTGCTGAGGTAGGAGTAGCCCTTGGCGTAAATGAATGTGTACGTGAACAGGCCGATCAGCAGTCCCAGCATCGGACCCAGCACGTAGCTCTTCTGCAGCGGTTTCATTGCCCTCCTTCAGGCCTGGCGCAATCAGGGGTCTGCCTCTTCACCGGCGACACGCCACTACAATCGGGTTCTTCACCTGGAAACGGATGCGCCATTGTTGCGTGCTCCGGTTCAATAAACTGTGATAGAGATCACTAGATTTCGTGACAACATAGTCGTTAGGGCCCTAACTTATGAGTCTGCCGCAGAATTGTGTGACCTGGATCACAGAACTTCACGATTTACCCTCGCATACTCCGAACGTGATCCGTTCTCACGTCCTGCGGTGCATTGATTCGCCCGAGCCGGAGTCCCCGGCCAACGCCGGCGTTGGGTTCGCTGGGGTAGAGGGCCGCCCTACGGCGCACTATTTGTCAGGAGAGGGGTTCTAATGCGAGCGCTTCATAACATCACCCGCTTCACGGCACTGTTGATTTGTCTGCTTGCGGCAGCGGCGATGGCGCAACGAGGGGGAGTCTCAGCCAACCAACGTTCTAAGACTGCGATGCGCGCAATCGTTGCGCACCCGGAAGTCGACCCCGCCGAGGCGTGCGGCAACTGTCACGAAGCGGAATACAAGCAGTGGAACGAAAGCCTTCATGCTACGGGCGGGGCACCGTGCCTGGTTTGCCACGGTTCGGTGGCGGCAAACTTCGCCAGGCATCCGGCGGTGACGCTCTGCCGGGGATGCCACGCCGCGCAGGTCGAGAGTTTACGGATAAGCGCGTCCACCGGGAAATCCCGAAGCCGTTGCTTCATTTGTCATGATCAGCACACCCTGAAGCTGAAGAAGCAAGGCGTGGCACGCCCGCACGCCAGCGTCTCACTGGGAGGGACTCAATGAGCATTTCAAGGCGCAGATTCCTCGAGCTATCGGCGGCTGCCTCCGCCCTGCTTGCCCTGGATGGACATGGCGCGGCGGCGTTCGCAGAACAGGTTGGCCTCGGCAAGCTGGAGTGGGTGAAGAGTGTCTGCCGCTATTGCGGAACCGGGTGCGGGCTGTACATCGGCGTGCAGAACGGCAAGGTGATGGCCGTCAAGGGAGACACGGAAAACCACAACAAGGGCCTGTTGTGTCTCAAAGGGTTTCTGCTTCCGCAGATCATGAGCGCTCCGGACCGGCTCCAGCACCCGCTGATTCGCAAGAATGGCAACCTTGAGCGTGCCACCTGGGACGAGGCCATGACGCTGGTCGCCTCGAAATTCCAGGAGTCAATTCAGAAGTACGGGCCGGATTCAATTGGATTTTACGGATCGGGGCAGGGACTGACAGAAGAAACCTACACCGCCAATAAGCTCTTCAAAGGCGGCATTCGCACCAACAACGTGGAAGGCAATCCGCGCCTCTGCATGGCCTCGGCCGTCGCCGGCTACCTGACGAGCTACGGCAAAGACGAGCCCATGGGCTGCTATGAAGATATCGATCACGCCGACGTTTTCTTCATTGTCGGGTCGAACACGGCGGAAGCGCACCCCGTTATTTTTGAACGTATTGTGAAGCGCAAGGCCGCCAAACCTTCCGTCAAGGTCATTGTTCTCGATCCTCGCCGTACGCCGACATCCCGTATCGCCGACCTGCACATCAGTTTCACGCCCGGCACCGATATGGCCATCATGAACGCCATGGCCAATGTGCTGGTCAAGGAAAACCTGACCGACCAGGACTTTATAAAGGCGCACGTAGTCTTTGGCGAAGGCGCCGAGGCAAACAAGAGTTGGGAGAATTACAAGACATTCCTGGCCCAGTACACACCGCAGAAGGCGGCCGAAATCGCCGGTTGCCGCGCGGAAGACATTGTTCGCGCCGCCCGCTGGTTCGGCGATAAGAATGCCGCCACCACCTCGATGTGGACCATGGGGCTGAACCAGCGCACCAAGGGTGTATGGGCGAACAACTTGGTCCACAACCTTCACCTGATAACGGGCAAGATCGGCAAGCCCGGTTCTACTCCACTCTCGCTCACCGGCCAGCCGAATGCCTGCGGCGGCGTGCGTGATGGCGGTGCGCTCTCACACCTGCTGCCTTACGGCCGCGTGATCGCCAATGGCCAGCATCGCGCCGAGGTGGAAAAGATCTGGAAAGTGCCGGCGGGCACAATCCAGTCCAGTCCGGGCCTGGCGACCATCGACCTGTTCCGCGCTTTCGAAGAAGGCAAACTGAAAGTGCTATACGTAATGTGCACCAATCCCGGCCAGTCGCTCCCCAACGTGGACCGCTATCGCAAGGCCATGCGGAAAGACAGCACCTTCCTGGTGGTAGCCGACGCTTACCACCCGACCCGCACGACAGAGCTCGCCGACGTTGTCTTACCTTCGGCGTTGTGGGCCGAAAAGGAAGGCGTCTATGGCTGCACCGAACGCCGCTACCAGTTGCTCGAAAAGGCGGTCAATCCGATTGGCGAAGCGCGTTCCGACTTCGACATCCTGCGCGACCTGGCGCGGCGGCTCGGTCATGGCCATCTGGTCGCGTGGAAGAACTTGGACGAAGTCTGGGATGAGCTCCGCGTTCTATCGAAGGGCACGGCGTATGACTTCACCGGCATGACCCGTGACCGCCTGCGTGCCTCGCACGGCCTGTTGTGGCCGATGCCCAACGCGGCTCACCCGGGCACCAAGCGCCGCTACGTAAAAGGCGAGGACCCGCTGGTTGCGGCAGACTGGCCGCACCGCATCATGTTCTACGGGCGGCCCGACAACAAGGCGGTGGTTTGGCTGCGCCCGCACAAGCCGCCGGAGGAAGTGGTGGACACCGAATACACCTACTACTACACCACCGGCCGCAATATCGAGCACTGGCACACCGCCACCATGACCAAGAACTGCAAAGAACTGCGGCACGCCAATTACGAATCGATGGCGGAGTTCCACCCGGGCGACGCTCAGAAGCTTGGACTGAAGGCCGGGGATCTGGTGCAGATCTCTTCCCGGCGCGGCCGCGAGAAGTTCCACGTCAAGATTACCGAGTTCTCCAAGCCCGGCCTCATCTACGTGCACATGCATGATCCCAATCACATGTGCAACCGCGTGACCATTGACGCCGTGGACCCGATCTCCAAACAGCCGGAGTTTAAGGTCTGCGCCGTGAAGGTGGAGAGAGTCTGATGATGATTTCCGGCGTTATCGTGCAAACCATTCCCGGGCGCGTCGCCGCGGTTGCTTCGCGGCTGGTCCAGGTGGACGGCATCGAGATCAATGGAACCGACGGAGTCCAGCGATTGTCCAGCATCTGGAAGGCGCGCGACGGCGTAACCATGGAGAAGCTGGCTGAAACACTGCTGAAAGCCGACCAGGAGATTCTCGGTATTTATCCGACATTCATAGGCAAGGAATGACCTTCGAGGGTGGGCTCCTCCACCCCAGCAAGCGCGCCCGCGGCGCTGGCTGGGGATCCCGCCTGGGGTGGCTGCGCAGCTTGTTTGCGCCGCCGCCCCTTCGTCCTCCAGGGGCGAAAAAGGAAGCTGAATTCTCGGCGCTCTGCACCCGCTGCGATCGCTGCATACAGGTATGCCCATACGGCACCTTGCAGGTAGCCGGATTCGCCTACGGTGCGGCAGTCGGCACACCCGTTATGATGCCCGACCGGCAGAGAAGGCTCAGGTCATCCTTGGGCATCACCGGCTGTGTGCCAGAGACTCAGAAGCACCACGTCCCACCATATTCTGGAGTGCATGATCGAGCATGAACCCCGGAGTCCAAATGGTGCTCTCAGGACTCGAATGTCGCAGTCGTGGTGCCAAGGCAAAATTCTCCAAAATATGCGATATTTGTTGGACTACACCGCACATGAGGAGAATCGACCATGGGAAAGCGTTATACCCGAACGGAAGTGCTGCAGAGGTTGAACCAGGAAGTGGCTGCCGGCAGGCCGCTCTACACTGTTGGCGTGGGCACTGGGATCTCAGCCAAGTTTTGCGAAGCCGGCGGCGCCGACATATTGATCACATATCCAATCGCTAAATACCGCATGGCAGGTCATAGCTCCATGGCCGGATATTTGCCTCTGTGTGACAGCAACGCCACCACTCTGGAACTGGGCGAACGGGACATTTTTCCGACCCTCAAGCAGGTCCCCCTTACTGCCGGGCTGCTGGGCGCCGATCCCACGCGTGACATGAGCCGGCTTCTGGACAAGGTTATCGATGCTGGGTTCAGCGGCATCCTGAATTGCCCCACGCTGGCCTTGGTAGACGGTTTGTTCCGGCTGGCGCTGGAGGAAACGGGCCTGGGATGGGCAAAAGAGGTCGAGATGATACGGCTGGCACGCCAGAAAGAGCTTTTCACGCAAGCGTTCTGCTCCACGACGGACGAGGCGCTAGCCATGCTCGATGTTGGCTGCGATCTGATCATCGCCCACATGGGAAACTCCGTCGGTGGGACCATCGGCTCGAAGACCGCGCCCAGCCTCGACCAGGCGGCCGGGAAGATACAGGTCATCGTCGATGCCGTCAAGAGCCGTAGTCCGCAGACGCTGGTGATCTGTCACGGTGGACCAGTGGCCAAGCCTAACGATTTCGCCTACGTCCACAGCCGGGTCCGCAACCTGGCGGGATTTATGGGCGGATCGGCCGGCGAGAGATTCCCGGTGGAAACCGGCATTACGGAAGTGACCCGGCAATACAAGAGCGTGAAAGCCGCGGCCGCAGCGAAATAACAGAGGGAGCTGTTTCTCATGGCGGAGAAGTGTGTAGCTGTCCTTGGCACCCTGGATACGAAGGGCCCGGAGTACGAGTATCTGCTCGCTCGCTTGCGGGTCCTCGGGCTAAAGCCCGTAATGCTGGACATCAGTTGCAAGGAGGCGACCGCTTGGCCGGCAGATTGCTCATGTTATGACGTGGCCGCTGCCGCTGGCCGCAACTTCGCCACTCTCGGCCCGCTCAGCAAGACTGAAGCCGGAAAGGTGATGGTTCAAGGCGCCGTGACGCTTCTGCGGCGCATGGAACTCCAAGGCGATTTGGGCGGCATCATGGCCATGGGGGGAGCCAATGGAACCCTTTTGGTCTGCGAGGTCATGAAGGCGTTTCCGATCGGACTTCCTAAGCTGGTCGTCTCAGTCATGGCGGCTGGAGACCCCAGAACCAATGCCGGGACTAAAGACATCGTCCTCATCAATTCCGTGATGGATCTTTGCCTCAAC
>JBEKQR010000107.1:0-11410 GCA_049519515.1 Candidatus Korobacteraceae bacterium | reverse complement strand
GCCGAATTGCTTGCCCGGCTTTTTCCTGCCGAGAAGGTGGCGACTGTTCTGGGCGACGCTGATGTCGGGGCCGCCTTCGCCCGCCTGCCATTCGATCATCTGCTTTTCACCGGATCGACCACGGTCGGCCGCCTGGTGATGCAGGCGGCGGCCGAGAACCTCACGCCGGTGACGCTCGAGCTTGGAGGCAAGTCGCCCTGCATCATTGGCGACGGCGCGCGGCTGCCGGCGGCAGCCGAGTCCATCGCTTACGGCAAGCTGATGAGCGCCGGCCAGACCTGTATCGCTCCCGATTACGTGCTCGTTCCCGAGGCGCTGAGGGAACAGTTCATCAGCCTGGTCGCGGAGGCGGTGAAGAAGTTCTATCCCACCCTGAAGGCCAATCCCGACTACGGGTCCATCATCAACGAGCGCCACTACCGGCGCATCCAGCAATATGTAGACGAGGCCAGGCACAAGGGCGCGCGGGTGATCGAGCTGAATCCCGCGGGCGAGGCGCTGGTGCCGGAAGAGCGGAAACTGCCGCCAACGCTGGTGGTGGAACCGGCGGACGAACTGGCGCTGATGCGCGAGGAGGTCTTTGGCCCGGTGCTGCCCATCAAGAGTTATCGCCGGATCGAGCAGGCCATCGACTACGTCAATCGCCGGCCGCGGCCGCTGGCACTCTATTATTTCGGCAACGGCAAGGCCCAGCGCGACCAAGTGCTGCGCCGGACCATCTCCGGAGGCGTCTCGGTAAACAACACGCTGGTACACTTCCTCGTCAACGACCTGCCGTTCGGAGGAGTCGGCGCTTCCGGCATGGGCGCCTATCACGGCAAATTCGGTTTTCAGACCTTCTCCCACCGCAAAGGCGTATTCCAGCAGAGCCGGATCAACAGCAGCATCTTGTTGCGCCCGCCCTTCGGCCGGCTTACCAACTTTATCCTGAAACTGCTCATGAGCCGCTGAGAACAGCGGATCCGGCAAGGCTACTGTTGGGGTGCCCCACCCTCGCGCCCCGCATTTGGGCGCTAGGGTGGGATATAGGGCTCTTAAACCATGAGCTGCACGCCAGCGTATGATTTCCGCATGCTCTTAAGGGCGCAATTCAGCGGTCCGGCGCGGTACCGGGCGCGAGCGACAGCGGCCGCGTGCCGAGCGGTGGCGCAGGCGATTCTGCGCCGAGAGCTGAAAGGCCCGCGGCTGCCGGGATGGAATTGGGCCGTGGAGCTTTGGACCGAGGTTCTCCGGGGAAATTTGAGGATTGCCTTCGCCATGCCGGAGGTGGATGAGGCGCGGCGCTACCTGGACGCGATTGTGTTCGGTTCTCCGGCACTCTCACAGGTGAACATCACGCCGGTAGCAGACGAAAAGATCAGAGCAAGCTGGTTCGTTCCCAATGGCACGCAGCCGGACGCGACCGTTTTGTATTTTCACGGCGGCGGGTTCTCCTTTTACCCAGGAGCCTACGCCGGTTTCATCGCCATGATCGCGCTGACCGCGAAAGCCCGGACACTGGCGCTCGACTACCGGCTGTCGCCGGAGCACCGCTTTCCGGACCAACTGCACGATGCGCTAGCCGCCTACCGCTGGCTGCTGGACCACGACGCCGGTCCCGGCAATCTGGTTGTGGGCGGCGACTCCGCCGGAGGCAACCTGGCTATTGCTCTGCTGCTGGCAGCGCGCGACGGCAGAATGCCGCTTCCGAAGTTGGCCTTTGCCCTTTCTCCGCCGACCGACTTCGAAGCTGCCGCCGAAGCGGAAAGCCGCGGCACAAGCTTGGCCGGCAACGAGGAGTTTGATTGGATCGATAGAAAGATGCTGACGAAATGGTCCGAGTGGTACTGCGCGCCCGGCCAACGCCGGCATGCGTACGTATCGCCCGCCTATGCCGACCTGCGGGGCCTGCCTCCCATTTACATTCAAGCCGGAAGGGCCGAGATTCTCTACGACAGCATCGCCAGGTTCGCCGCCGGGGCAAAGCAGCAGGGCGCGAATGTGGTGCTGGAGTCCTGGGCGGACATGAATCACAATTTCCAGATGTTCGGTGAGCAGGCGCCGCAAAGCGCCGAAGCGCTCCGCCGCCTGGGGGAAGTGATCGACCTTTACGCGCAAAAGACGTAGCGCTGGTCCCGCTTAGCGGGACCGGCTGTCCGGGGGGCGTCCACGCCCGCCTGGTCGGCAGAGTGTGTGCGGTTATAGGCGCGGACGAGACGTCTGCACCTACAGCCGGACTGGAGACCGGCGCTACGAGTAGCTCACACCCGCTCGATTACCATGGCGATACCTTGGCCCACGCCGATGCACATGGTGCACAGCGCGTAACGCCCACCGGTGCGCTGCAACTGGTACATGGCAGTGGTCGCCAGGCGCGCGCCGCTCATGCCGAGAGGATGCCCGAGGGCGATGGCTCCGCCGTTGGGGTTGACGCGCTGGTCGTCGTCCTTCAGGCCGAGGGCCCGCAGCACCGCCAGTGCCTGCGCGGCAAATGCTTCATTGAGTTCGATCACATCCATCTTGGCTAGCGTCAAGCCGAGCCGGCGGAGCAGCTTTTCCGAAGCCGGCGCCGGACCCATTCCCATGATGCGCGGCGCAACCCCCGCCACCGCCATGCCGGCAATACGCGCCTTGGGAGTCAGGCCGAAGCGCCGGGCAGAGTCCTCGCTGGCGATCACCAGGGCGCAAGCGCCGTCGTTGACGCCGGAGGCGTTGCCTGCCGTTATGGTGCCGTCAGCGCGCACAAAAGGCTTCAGCTTCGCCAACTCCTCGATGCTGGTGGCGCGCGGATGTTCATCGCGCTCGACGACTATCGGGTCGCCCTTCTTTTGCGGAAGCGTTACCGGACAGATCTCCTGCCGCAGGATGCCCGAGGCCTGCGCCGCCGCGGCTTTCTGCTGGCTGCCGAGGGCAAAGCAATCCTGGTCATGGCGGCTGATCTTGCAGTCGGCGGCGACGTTCTCCGCCGTCTCGGGCATTGAATCCACGCCGTACTGTGCCTTCATCAGCGGATTGACGAAGCGCCAACCGATTGTGGTGTCATAAATCGTCGCCTCGCGCGCGAAGGCTGATGCCGCCTTGGGCATGACGAACGGAGCGCGGCTCATGCTCTCCACGCCGCCGGCGATCACCAGCGCGGCTTCACCCGCCTTGATCGCCCTGGCGGCGGTGCCGATGGCATCCATACTCGACCCGCACAGCCGGTTGACGGTGGCCCCGGGCACGGACATGGGAAGACCGGCGAGCAAGGCCGCCATGCGGGCGACGTTGCGATTGTCTTCGCCCGCCTGATTGGCGCAGCCGAGCACGACGTCATCGACCGCCTCGGGGGCCATCCCCGGATTGCGGGCGAGTATCGACTTCAACGCGATGGCCGCCAGATCGTCGGTGCGCACCGCCGACAGAACTCCGCCGTAGCGGCCGATGGGCGTGCGAATGGCATCACAGATGAAAGCTTCGGACATTTTCTCTCCCCGAAAACTTAGAGCAAAATCAGAGTAACTGTATGCCGTCTTTGAACGGGCGCGGCTTCCGTCATAATGAATCCCAGTCTTTGAAGGGGCGCGGCTTCGCGGGGTCCCCAGCAAGTCCGCATTTGACTTGCTGGGGTGCCTTGAGCCGCGCCGTAAGAGACCTTTATCTTTAACCTCCCGAGCGGGCTTCAGCCCGCGAGGGATATGGTGGCAGCAGCGGCAGTCCGGTGAGCCGCTGCAATTCGTCCATTGCCAGGCCATCGACTATTTCCACCACATGCAAGCCCTCAGGAGTGATATCAATCACCGCCAGATCGGTATAGACGCGCGAGACGCAGGCGATGCCGGTCAGCGGATAGGTGCACTGTTTCACTAGCTTGCTCTTGCCGTCCTTGGTGAGGTGCTCCATCATTACGAAGACCTGCTTGGCGCCGATGGCTAGGTCCATGGCTCCGCCCACGGCGGGAATGGCGTCGGGCGCTCCCGAATGCCAGTTGGCCAGGTCTCCCGAGGCCGAAACTTGAAAGGCGCCCATAACGCAGATATCCACGTGGCCGCCGCGCATCATGGCGAACGAGTCGGCATGATGGAAGAAGCAGCCGCCGTCGAGCAGCGTGACCGGCTGTTTGCCGGCGTTGATCAGGTCGGGATCTTCTTCTCCCGGCGCCGGAGCCGGCCCCATGCCCAGCACGCCGTTCTCGCTGTGCAGGATCACCTCCCGCTCCTTGGGAAGATGGTTGGCCACCAGCGTTGGCATGCCGATGCCGAGATTGACGTATGCTCCTTCAGGAATGTCGCGCGCCACCCGCGCCGCCATCTGATCGCGATTCAGCTTTTTCATTACATTCACCTTGCTGCCTCGGCTTGCGCCTTCACCGAAGTTTTAACCTGCACCACCCGCTGCACGAAGATTCCAGGGGTAATGATGCTCTCCGGATCGAGCTCTCCCAATTCGACGATCTCGTCCACCTGGGCGATGGTGCAGCGCGCCGCCATGGCCATGATGGGGCCGAAGTTGCGGCCGGTCTTGCGATAGACCAGGTTTCCCCAGCGGTCCGCCGCCCTGGCCTTGATCAGGGCCACCTCGGCATGGATGGGATACTCCAGCACGTAATTGCGGCCGTTGATGGTCCGGGTCTCCTTGCCCTCGGCGAGAATGGTTCCATAGCCCGTAGGCGTGAAAAACGCGCCGATACCCGCACCCGCCGCCCGAATGCGTTCGGCGAGATTGCCCTGCGGAACCAGCTCCAACTCGATTCGCCCGGAGCGGTAGAGTTCGTCGAAGACATAGGAGTCAACCTGCCGGGGAAACGAACATACCATCTTGCGCACCAGCCCGGCCTGCAGCAGCGCGGCCAGCCCGGTGTAGCCGTTGCCGGCGTTGTTGTTGACCACCGTCAGATCGCGCGCGCCGTGAGCGATCAGCGCGTCTATCAATTCGTTCGGCAGGCCGGCGACGCCGAAGCCCCCGATCAGCATCGTCGAGCCGTCCTTCACGTCGGCGACTGCGGCCTCAACCGTTGCCACCCGCTTATCAATCATTCGTGCGCACCTCAAAAGGCCCGACACCCGCGCTCGCGCCTGGCCGAGTAGAATCGCAGAAAGAGAATTACTGTAATTTTGCGAGTATTATACTGTGCGGTCGAAAGAATGGTTTCGAGTTTCCAGTTTCCAGTTTCAAGTTTATAAATAGCTCTCAACGAAACTCGAAACTTGAAACTCTAAACTTTGAGGAGATTCCGGTGGAACAATTTCGGGCAGCGGTAGTGCAGGCGGGGGCGGTTCCCTTCAATTGGCAAGCCAGTGTGGATAAAGCGTGCCGGCTGGCGGCGGAAGCGGCAGCCAAAGGCGCCGCCTTGGCGGTGTTCCCGGAGGCGTTCATCTCCGCCTATCCCAAAGGACTGGATTTTGGATCGCGGGTCGGCAGCCGCACGCCCGAAGGCCGCGAGCAATTCCGCCGCTACTGGGCCAGCGCCATAGAAGTTCCCGGTCCGGCCACCAGGACCCTGGCCGCCGCCGCGCGGGAGAACAATATTCATATTGTCATCGGCGTGATCGAACGTGACGGCAATACGCTCTATTGCACAGCGCTGTTTTTTGCCGCTGATGGCACGCTGCTGGGCAAGCACCGCAAGCTGATGCCCACCGCCCACGAGCGACTGGTCTGGGGATTCGGCGACGGCTCGACCATTTCTGTTTTCGACACCCGCCTGGGAAAGCTCGGCGCCGTCATCTGCTGGGAGAACTACATGCCCATGCTGCGCATGGCGATGTACGCCAAGGGCGTCCAGCTCTACTGCGCCCCCACGGCCGACGACCGCGAGACCTGGCTGCCGACCATGCGCCACATCGCCCTGGAGGGCCGCCGCTTCGTCTTCAGCGCCTGCCAGTACATCAAGCGCGGCAGCTTCCCGCCGGACTACCCAGCGGTGCAGGGCGATGACCCGAAAACGGTTCTCATGCGCGGCGGAAGCTCCATCATCGATCCGCTGGGGCGCGTGCTGGCCGGCCCAAACTTCGAGCAGGAATGTATCCTGACTGCCGATATCGACCTGGCGGAGATTCCGCGTGCCAAGTATGACTTTGACGTGGTGGGACACTACGCCCGGCCGGATGTCTTTCGCCTGCTCGTCAATGAGCAGAAGACTTCTCCCGTTGTCAGCACGGTTGAGGAAGCAGGAGTTGCATTCGCCGGGAAGTTTGTGGCGAGCGGAAAAAAGTAGTTCCAACAGACGCGAAGGCGTGTCTGTTGGGGTCCAAGTAGGCCAAAACTAGCCAATTTCCGGTTTCACCGTAATTCATTAGTAGCCGCGGTTTTCACAATGTAGAATGATCTTGCCAGAAGCGACAGTGATGACTGGAAACCCAACAAATAACCCGAGACCGCATCTTGAGACCATCAAGAAGCTCCTTGAGGATAGGGGCATTTCGGAGCCCGTTAGAAATATCGGCGATTATCTCAAGGCTATTCGGACTAACTCCGAACGTTGGCAGGAGGAGGACTGGAGAGCGACAGAGTGCGATGAGGAGATGCTGCTAAACAATGCTCGCATTGTTGGCCAAGTTTGGTTTCGCGGCCACCTAAATTGCGACCTCAGCCTCCGTCCGCGCCTCTATCGCGAGGACACACGCAAGTACCTGCGTAAGGGGCATGGAAGTCCAGTTCCCGCTGATGAGGAGGCCAATCTTCTCGACGAGCTCTTCGATCTGGAGCATGAATTAAGGATTGACTTTACCAGCTATGGTCATCTTCTCAACGAGGCCAACCAAGCAAAGACAGCAACTGATTGGTATTTTCTGATGCAGCACCATGGAGTCCCGACGAGGTTACTTGACTGGACGACGAATGCACTTGCTGCTCTATTCTTTTCGCTCGATGAATACCGCCAACGACAAGAGCTGGCCGGTGACGCCGGAACAGCATCTGGTGCCAGTATTGCTATCTGGATGGTTGATGCATATTGGCTCGCGGATCATCTGAGCAGCGAATGGAGCAGTCCGTTGCTTGCGTGGTCAGCCGATGCGTGCAGATATATTCCTCCGCTGGAGACGCTCATCGAAAAGATGGGTGACTCGAAAGCTCTCCTGCCCGAGCACGCCATGCCAATTGAGCCCCCAGCAATGCACCCTCGGGTAGCCGCACAGGAAGGCCGGTTCATCATTTTCGGTAGAACTCAGGACCTAGTTGAAGAACATCTGCGACTAGAGCAACGGGAAGATTGCTCCGGCATCGAGGAACTGCGTCTTGCCCAGATAAAATTTGAGGTTGATGACGTCGAAGCTCTTCTCCGTGATTTAGCGCAGCTCGGCGTTTCGAGAAGGACCCTTTTCCCCGATCTGGCCGGCCTCGCAGATTTCATCCGCTGGAAGCACTTCCATAGGGTCGGTGGATACAAGGTCCAACGCTGAACGTGGGAGCTGCGCTGCCATTTCGAGATATTGCATATCATCCACCGTTTTACTCTTTCATCTCTTAGCGGATTGTCGGCCAACCGAAAGTTGAAACCTGCCGGTTTTCAGGAGCTTTCGCCTGCAGCGCACAACCGGGTCGCTGCATCTGATGGTTTATAGGGCCCACTACTTTGCCGGGTGCCCCATCCCGCGCCGCCGAGAAACTCATTTGAGACAAGCCGTACAGCCTGGGTGCGTTGTGCCGCTTGCAGCAAATGGCTCTTTCGTTTTTCGGCGCTGACCTGGGGAAATAGCAGATGTGGCTAGGCCCACTCCCCTTGCCGCATCAGGGGCTCGGAGGTTCCGTTGGCGGCGATGCCGTCGATGTCGAGCTTGTCCGATCCAATCATCCAGTCCACGTGTATCAGGCTGTCATTGGCGCCTTTGGCCGCCAGTTGCTCGGCTGTCAGCTTGTCGCCATCGCGGAGACAGGTGCTATATGCCTGCCCCAACGCAATATGCGAGGCGGCATTTTCGTCAAATAGCGTATTGAAGAAGAGCAGTCCGCTGTGGGCGATCGGCGAGGAATGGGGCACGAGCGCCACCTCGCCCAAACGCCGCGCGCCTTCGTCGGTGTCGATCAGTCTTTGGAGGACTTCCTGGCCTTTGGTTGCGCGCGCCTCCACGATGCGTCCATGTTCAAAGCGCACCTGGATTCCTTCTATAAGCGTCCCCTGGTGCGAAAGAGGCTTGCTGGCCGTCACTGTGCCATCAGCGCGGTCTTTGTGGGGCGTGGTGAAGACCTCTTCCGTAGGCATGTTGGGAATGCAATAGAGGCCGTTGCCGGCAGTCGTGCCTCCGCCGAGCCAAAGATGGTCGTCGGCCAGCCCGAGGTGGAAGTCGATTCCAGGCCCGCGGTATTGCAACGCGGCGTAGCGCTTCGCATTCAAGTACGCTGCCCGCTTTTGCAGGCCGGCGTCATGCGCCTTCCAGGCTGCGACCGGATCGTCGCCGTCGATGCGCGAGGTCTTGAAGATGGCCTCCCACAGGTTGGCCATGGCAACATCCGGCGGATCATGGGGGAACATGGCCGCCGCCCAGGCCGGCGTGGCGCTGGCGACAATCGTCCAGTTGATCTCGTGCCGGGTGATCAGTTCCAGGGCGGGCCGGTAAGCCTTCGAGAGAGCCCGATTAGCCCGGCCAACTTTGTCAGGGTCTTCGTTGGAGAGCAGAAGCGGATCTGCGCCCGTAATCGCCAGCCGCGCCGTTCCCTTTTTGAAAGCCGCGGCCATTCCGTCGTACAGCCAGCCGGCAGCGCGGTCAAAGCTTTCGTCGGGGGCGAAGTGGTAGCGCATCAGGGTTGCGTCATCGTCGCCGTAGAAAGTTGTAACCAGTGAAGCCCCCGCGCGGTAAGCGTGCTCGGTGATGCGCCTGGCCAATGGCACCGCGTCGAGCGATGCGGTCATCAGCAGCTCTTGGCCGTGTGCCAGCCCCAGGCCTACGCGGATGGCAACTTCGGCAAGGCGGTCAAGTTTCTGTTCGTATGTCAGTTGTTCAGTAGCGAGCGCCGTATCAGTCATATTCCTAATATAGATGTCTCCAGCCTGCCCGGACCACATTAGCCACTTTCGGCAGCTTGCGCCTGCAGCGAACGGCCGGGTCGCTGCATCTCATTAGTTTATAGGGCCCACTACTTTCCTCCCTCCGAGGCGCCCGATGAGCAATCCAATTACTTCTCCCAGCACCGTTTCCACTCCGGACGATGCTCCGCTGCTGTGGCAGCCATCGCCCGAGCGAAAGGCTGCCGCTAACCTGACCCGGTTCTTGCAAGCCGCGGAAACTGCTTCCGGCGCCAAGCTATGCGACTATGAGGCGTTGTGGCATTGGTCCATCGAAAACCCCGCCGATTTCTGGCGCCTGGTCTGGAGCTTCTGCGGCGTGATCGGCGACGGCCCCGGCGAGGTGGCGCTGGAAAACGGCGAGCAAATGCCCGGCGCACGCTTCTTTCCCGAGGCCAGGCTCAACTTCGCCGAAAACCTGCTGCGCCGCCATGACGCTGCCGACGCGCTCGTCTTCTGGGGCGAGGACAAGGTTCGCCGGCGCATGAGCTGGGCCGAGCTCAATGTCGCGGTTTCGCGCCTTCAGCAGGCGCTCAAGGCGGAAGGAGTCAAGCCGGGCGACCGGGTGGCCGGCATCGTGCCCAATGTCCCGGAGGCGATTGTGGCCATGCTGGCTGCCGCCAGCCTGGGCGCGGTATGGTCGTCCTGCTCGCCGGATTTCGGCGTGCAAGGCGTGCTCGACCGCTTCGGCCAGATTGAGCCCAAGGTCCTGTTCGCCGTTGATGGCTACTATTACAACGGCAAGAGCCACGGCGTGCTCGACAGGCTCGCCGAAATCGTGCCGCAGCTTCCTTCGCTGTCGCGGGTGGTGGTGATCCCGTATATCGGCACCCCAGCAACCGCAGCGGCGGTTGCTGGGGACCCCGCGAAGCCGGCGCTCGCCGGCATAAGCAAGGCGGTCGCTCTTCCCGATTACGTCGCTGCCCGCCATCCGGCGGAGCTGGAGTACGCGCGGCTGCCGTTCAATCATCCGCTTTATATTCTCTTTTCTTCGGGCACGACGGGACCGCCGAAGTGCATAGTCCACGGCGCCGGCGGCACCCTGCTGCAACACCTCAAAGAGCACCGGCTGCATTGCGACCTGAAGCCCGGCGACCGTTTGTTCTACTTCACCACCTGCTCCTGGATGATGTGGAACTGGCTGGTCTCCGGCCTGGCTTCCGAGGCGACGCTGCTGCTCTACGAGGGCTCGCCTTTCTATCCTTCGGCCAGCGTGCTGTTCGACCTGGCCGATGCCGAAGGCATGACGCTGCTTGGCATCTCGGCCAAGTACATAGACGCCTGCGCCAAGGCCGGGCTGGAGCCCGCCAAGACGCACCGGCTCGCGTCGCTGCGCACCATCACCTCGACCGGCTCGCCGCTGCTCCCCGAGAGCTTCGACTACGTCTACCACTCGATCAAAAGCGACGTACACCTGGCGTCCATCTCGGGCGGCACCGACATCGTCTCCTGCTTCGTGCTGGGCAACCCCATTGGCCCGGTCTATCGCGGCGAGATACAGGCGCGCGCCCTGGGCATGGCGGTCGAAGTCTTCGACGAGAACGGCAACCCGGTGCGGGGAGTGAAGGGAGAACTGGTCTGCGTGAAGCCGTTTCCCTCGATGCCGGTCAGCTTCTGGAACGATCCCGAGGGCAGGAAGTATCGCCGGGCGTACTTCGAGCACTTTCCCGGCGTCTGGCATCACGGCGACTGGATGGCTATTACGCCGCGCGACGGCGTGATCATCTATGGCCGCTCGGACGCCGTGCTCAATCCCGGCGGGGTGCGCATCGGCACCGCCGAAATCTACCGCCAGGTAGACCAGATACCGGAGATCCTGGAGAGCATCGTCATCGGCCAAAGCTGGAACAACGACGTGCGCATCGTGCTGTTCGTGCGCTTGCGCGACGGCGTGACGCTGACCCCGGCGCTGGAAGAGCAAATCAGGACCCGGATCCGCCGCAATACCACGCCCCGCCACGTGCCCTCGAAGATCCTGCAGGTGGCCGACATCCCGCGCACCAAAAGCGGCAAGATCGTCGAAGTGGCCGTGCGCGACGTGGTGCACGGGCGGCCGGTGAAACATCGGGACGCGCTCGCCAACCCCGATGTGCTCGACTTCTACAAAGACCGGCCGGAACTAGAGAAATGATCGGAAGTTTAAATGTTCCAAGGTTTCAGAGTTTCAAGGTTGCAATATAGATGAGACCACTCGAAGAAAGCTTGAAACCCTGAAACCCTGAAACTTTGAAACTATTTTCGAGTTTCCAGTTTCGAGTTGCGCTGGTGCCCCGCGTTCGCCCATCGGGGTCCCCGGCGAGCGCAGCTCGCTGGGGTGATTGGGCTAACGTGGGGTAGTTTCTTTGAGCTTGAAACGAACTACCCACCTTGGCGTCGAACAGCGCGACGCTCGTCCACCCCCGCTGACGCAAAATCGGCGTCCGCTGGGGGTCCCGGGGTGGGGCACCC
>JBEKQR010000106.1:0-11424 GCA_049519515.1 Candidatus Korobacteraceae bacterium | reverse complement strand
TGAGGGTCACAGCCGCTATGCGAGGGTCCGCAATGACTTTGCCGGTGCGGTCCGAGCCGATCAACAGGGTCTGGAAAACGCCTTCCGGAAAGCCGGCCTCGCGAAAGATTTTCTCGATAGCGAGCGCGCACTGCGGCACATTGGATGCGTGCTTGAGCACCGCCACGTTGCCGGCCATCAGCGCCGGCGCGGCAAAGCGAAAAACCTGCCAGAAGGGAAAATTCCACGGCATGACGGCCAGTATCGGGCCCAGCGGCTGATAGCGGACAAAACTGCGCGTGGCGTTCGTTTTGGCCTCTTCATCGGTGAGGAACCGGGCCGCGTTTTCGGCGAAGTAGCGGCAGCCGAAAGCGCATTTCTCGACCTCCTGAATCGCGGCGCTGAAAAGCTTTCCCATTTCGCGCGTCATCAGGCGGGCAAGATCATCCTTCCGGCTTTCCAGAATGCCGGCGGCGCTCAGCATCATCTGGGCGCGTTCCGCGAATGGCGACTTGCGATATTCGCGAAACGCTCGCGCCGCGAGTTCGAGCTTATGGTCAGTGGCTTGCTGCGAGTCTTGCTCGTATTCGCCAAGCAGCTCGCCCGTGGATGGATTGATGCTGGCGAGAGTACGCCTGCCTAACTCTGCTACTCTGCGCGTGCCCATTGCCCCCTCCCGTCTCCTGAGCCGCGCAACCGCGCAGCCGTTTTCCGATTAGATGTAAGGGGATTAACTTCTTGTTTGCCATTTTCGAGGTCCCCCGCCGAAATCGGGTTCTTAGACAGAAAACCCCACTCCAGCAAAAAGAAGCTGGAGTGGGGCGTCGAAGCTAAGTTGATGAATAGGTCGGCTAGGTTCCGGCCGAGGCCAGCTCCACGTCGGTTATAGTCTGTTCAGCCGTCTTCTGCTGTTGTGTCAACTCGGTTTCGGCGTATAGGTCGGGGACTGCCGTCCCCGCTGGCACCTGGCGCGGATCGGCCGCCGGTCCGGCGGGAACTCCGTCCTTGCCCTGCTTGTCGGCGAGCAGCTTAAGGCCGTCGTCGATATGTTCGCGGAAGTCGTTATACATCTCCTGCAGGTCGGCGATTTCCAACAGTCCCTTGGTCGAGACCGCGCAACTGCCCGGCTTGCTGCTGATTGCCATGACGGACACCTTGGTTTGCTCCACCGGGAGGTCGCTGGTGCGAAGAATGACATCGCCGGGCGTCAACTGGCAGCTTTGACCACCGGTATCCATCTCCACTGCCTGGGAAACCACAAAGGTTTTGATCTTCGGGTCCAGGGCCGGCGGAGGCTGGTCGCTGCCGGGCTTAGGCAACGCGGGGGCAGGCTGAGAGGCGGCGGCCCGCTCGGCTGCGAGCTGCTGCCGAACCTCGCCCGCCAGCTCCTGTTTGATTGCGGGAGTAAGCGCCGGCGGAGTGCCCGCTGCGGCCGGTGGCGGTGCTGGCGATTGATCGTCAGCGCTGGCGGCCTGCCGATCATCGTAGGCTTGCCTGAGATTCTCACCCAGCATGTAATCTGTCAGCCAGGCAGACGCGTTCGGATAAGAAGGGTCGGGAGAGAAATAGGAATTCCAAAAGCTAGACCACTGGTCTTGGCCCCAATCCCAGGCGGATGCCATCGGCGAACTCCAAGGATCATCGGCCCACTGGTAATAAGCGGGGCTGTAGTGGTACGCCGGCATGTAGCGGTAATAGACCACGTTTCTGTACTTGGCCGCCTGGTACACGCGCGCGTAGGTGCGCTTTCCGACGACATAAGTTCGCGATACATATCCTGGCCGTGCCGTAATGGGCCGCTCCATATAACCGCGGCGCGCGCCATAGCCGACAAACCGGGTATGGTCTGGCCGCACTACCTCGTATCTTTGGCCATACGCTTTGCTTTTTACCGTGATCTCGCTGTGATCGGGGCGGACAACATGCGCCTGCACAACCCTGCCGTTTTCCGCAAACCTTGCCTCAGTTCCGGGCTTGGAAAAGTGAGTCAGGTGTCCATCGCGGTTGACTTCCCAATGTCTTCCATCCGCATGGGAAAACATCTTGCTTCCGCCCGGCTGGGTGACAGCCTTGGCGTCATAGGGAGGATTAAAGGCGTGCGCCGGTGTCGTGGGATGCGGCAGCTGGATTTTGGCAGTCTGCGGCGGCGGCGGCGTTATGCTGGGACGAGCCGGCATGGCCGGACTGGGACCTGACGGCGCCATGATGGCGGGACGAACAGTCGGGCCGCGGCCCGTCGGCTGCGCGCCAGGAGATGAAGCGGGGCCGGGCGGCGTTATGCTGGCGTGTACAGGCGTAATCGTTGGATGCGGCTGCTGCGTGGTAGCGGAAGCGGCCGGCTGAGTTGTGCCGGGGCGCGTCGTTGTAGTGCTGGAGCGCATTGGTTGCGTCGGACCTGGACGCGTTGTCGGCATAGTTGTACGCGACGGCGCACTGGGACGCGATGGCGCAACTGGACGTGCCGGTGCCACCGGACGCGGCGCCGGCCGCGGTGGCGTGAATTTCGGCGGCGGGGGCTTGTACTTAGGCAGCTCGGCCCGGCCAGCTGGAGAGAACAGCAACGAGAACATGGCGATTGCAATCAGAGGGGCCCAGGATATTTTTACCTTCATCACTTACTCTCCTGACCCGTGCATCCGGCACGGCATCGGGCTGACCGCCTTCCAACAGCAAACAAGTAGTTCGCCCCCTATTTGCCGAATAATCCGCGCCGGCGCGGGGTTACGGTAGGCGCAGGGGGTGGAGGAGGAGGCTGCGGAATGCCGTTCTCCCTTGACAGTATGACCATGAGCGGGTTTACGTTACTCACCGAAAAATCGGTACACGTCGTCCTCGCAATCGTAAACAAGGTTGCGGGGGTCGTATTAAAGTGCGTGCTGTAGGTATTCAGTTCGGTGCGCAGGGTGATGATTTTTCCATCCTCGCTGACCGTGCCGCTGAAATTGTGGGTAGCGGCTGGGATATTGCAGGTGGATTGCCGGTCATAAAAGCCCTGTTCCGTGGCTACGCCTTCCACGGCAAACTCGTTAAAGGTGCCGCTGAAAGCAAGACCAGAGCTCAAGTTGGCGGAAAAGCTTCCCTGAGAGAGATTAACGGTCGCTAGGCCACCGCAACCCTGCTTGCAAGACCAATTGCCGTTCAGTCCGGTTATAAGCGCCTGCTTTGCCTGTATAGCCCGGCGTTCCGCATCTTCCGCGGCCTTTTTCTTGGCCTCTTCGGCCTGGGCCTTTTCCTGTTTGTATTCGATCTCGTAGATCAAATCTTTGGCGGCTTTGGTCTGGGCGGGGTCAAGCGGCGAGGCCAAATACACGGACAGATTGTCCTTGGCCGCCTTGTAGTCGCCGGTATTGCCCAGGGCCACGCCCAAGCTGTAATAAACGGGCCCGTACCAGGGGGCGGCGTCGCGGGCGCGCTGGAACTGGAGCACGGCGTCTTTGTAGTCCCCCGCCTCCTTGGCATCTTCGAAGGCGGCCTTGCCGCGGGCCATGTAACGGTCCACCTCTTCCGGCACGGGCAGCGGCGGATTGTATGACGCAACCAGTTTCACCAGCCTTTGGCGCGCGGCGAAATCGGAAGGGTTCCGTTTGACGGCGGCCATCGCCCGGTCAAATTCCGCCTGCGCCTTCCTGGACTCGGCTTCTTGGAGAAGGTTCCGGCCTGCCGTGCGGCTGGCCTCATCGCGAAGCGTTGATATATAGAGGAGCAGCCATTCCTTTTCCCGGTCATAGTCGCCTAATTTGTCGCAGACATATCCCAGACTGCGGTAGGCCTCGCCGTACCATGGCGCGGCTTGGGCCGCCTTCTCGAACAGCTTGGCGGCGGCTTTAAGATCGTCCGGCTTGGCGATGTTCTGCATCTGCGCCATTGCCTGGTCAAAAGAATTGCTCGCCTCGTCTGGGATCGGCGGAGCGGTCTTCAGCCCGCGCGCCAGCCGTATGACCTTGTCGCGCAGTTCGGTACTGGCGGGCTGAGCAGCGCGATACTCCCTAAGGGCGGCCTCGAACTGCCTGTGGGCAAGCACCTCGGCGGACGGCCTGGGACCGGCGGCAGACCCCTTGGTTTGGGCAGCGCCGATGCCAATGGCGCCGATCAACAGAAGGGCGAGTATGCTGGACTTTGTCCTCATCGAATCAGGCTCTCCTTCTACAACTCTGGATGTGAATTGTACCGCTGATTAATAATTCAAAACGCATATAAGTGCTTTTCCGCTATGCCAAAGGTGTTAATGCCGTGCCATTCTGAGGGGTATAGCTGCCAACATACGTGGCTTTTGAGAAGTCGGTGAAAAAGCTGAAGATTCCACGAGTTCCAGGCGGAAATCTGTGGATAAAGCAAAACCGTTGGCGGGACGACGCGGCCTCTTCCGCGAGTCCCGAGGAACTACTCTGGATCTTATTATAACCGCTTTTGCCGAAAATCTCTATCCAGAGGTCCTAAGGGTTCGCCACTAGGTTAGATGCGAATCGAACGCCTATTAAGCGTCGGGATCGGAGAAGTTCTGCAATTTCTCGCGTTACTAACTATTGGCTGATGTTTCCGCCGGTTTTTTCGCGTAATGGGTATCGACGTAGTGGTCGAGGATGGCGATGAACTCCTCCACGATCTTGTCGCCGCGCAGGGTTGTCGCCAGCCGGCCATCGATGAACACCGGCGCCTTGGGTTCCTCGAATGTGCCGGGCAGCGAGATGCCGATATTGGCGTGCTTGGATTCGCCCGGGCCGTTCACCACGCAACCCATGACGGCCAGCCGCATCTGCTCGATGCCTTCATACTGGCTCCGCCACTCCGGCATCTGCCGGCGCAGGTAGTCCTGAATCTGCTCGGCCATTTCCTGGAAGAAAGTCGAAGTGGTGCGGCCGCAGCCGGGACAGGCGGTGACCTGGGGGAAGAAGCCGCGGATGCCCATCGACTGCAGGATCTGTTGCGCCACCCGCACCTCTTCGCTGCGGTCGCCGTTGGGTGCGGGAGTCAGCGAAACCCGTATGGTGTCGCCAATGCCTTCCTGCAGCAGGACTGCCAGCCCGGCGGTGCTGCTGACGATGCCCTTGGCGCCCATGCCCGCCTCGGTCAGCCCCAGGTGCAGCGGGTAGCTGCAGCGGCCGGCGAGCGCCCGGTAGATGTCGATGAGGTCCTGCACGCCGCTTACCTTGGCGCTGATGATGATCTGATCGGGCCGCAGGCCGTAGCGCTCGGCGCGCTCGGCCGAGTGCAAGGCGCTGGCGACCATGGCCTCCATCATGACGTCGCGGGTGTCCTTGGGCGCGCTGGCGCGCGAGTTCTCGTCCATCATGCGCGTCAGCAACTGCTGGTCGAGCGAACCCCAGTTGACGCCGATGCGCACCGGACGCTGATTTTCTACGGCCACCTCGACCATGGTGCGGAAATTATCGTCGTCCTTGCGCCCGATGGAGACATTGCCGGGATTGATGCGGTACTTGGCCAGGGCCCGCGCGCAGGCCGGGTATTTCTTCAGCAGCAGATGGCCGTTGTAATGAAAGTCGCCGATGATGGGCGCCTGCACGCCCTCGTCCGCCAGCCGGTCCACGATTTGCGGCACCGCCTGCGCGGCCGCATCGTTGTTGACCGTGACCCGCACCAGCTCCGATCCGGCTCTCGCCAGGGCGGCCACCTGGGTAACGGTGGCGGCAACGTCAGCCGTGTCGGTGTTGGTCATCGACTGCACCACGATGGGCGCTCCGCCGCCCAGCCGGACGCCGCCGACCGAGGCCATGTGCGTTTTTCTGCGCTGAATCTGTGCCATGGAACTTCTCTAAGTCTAACATCTATGAAGCCGGGCTTCGGCCAGAAGGTTATTTGGGATTTCGAGAAAAAAGTCCGTATTCTCTGTTTCTTTGTCCTGCCAAAAAGATTTCTCTTCTTCTGTCAAAAGTAAATGTCAAGGTGTCATCCTGAGCGGAACCGGGCCCCAGCAGACGCCGATTTTGCGTCTGCGGGGTGGTGAAGCGAAGGATCTGCTTTTTCGGTCATCATGTATTACGTCTACATTTATGTACTACGTCTACATTCTCACCAGCAGAAGTCGCAATCTGTACATCGGAGTGACTCGGGATCTCGACCGCCGCATTTCTGAGCACAAGCATAAATTGATTCCTGGCTTCACATCCCGTTACAAAATCGACCGGCTGGTCTACTACGAGACATACGGAAGGGTGATGTCAGCCATCGCGCGAGAAAAAGAACTCAAAGGCTGGCGAAGGGAGAGGAAAATCGCGCTAATCGAGCGCGAAAATCCTACGTGGGATGACCTGAGTACGTGGACCGCAGAAACAGCAGATCCTTCGCTGCGCTCAGGATGACACTTCAGAAAATCAAAATAAATATGTACCAGAGTGCACGTCCGCAAATACTTTACTGCACGTGCCGCGCGATGCCCGGGATCACCTTCATGACATCGTTAAAGATCACCAGTCCGGCAAACAGGATCAGGCACACGAAAGCGGCTTGGTAGATGCGCTCTTTGATGGGCTGGCTTATGTCGCGCCGTATCACCGACTCGATCATGAGCAGCAGGATCAGCCCGCCATCGAGGATCGGGATGGGGAACAGGTTGAAGATGCCGAGGTTGAGGCTGATGGCGGCCATGACCTGCAGCAGCGGCGTCCAGCCATGCTGCTGGGCGGCCATTCCGCTGATGCGGGCAATGCCGATGGGACCTTCCATCTGCTTGACCGAGATCTTGTGCTGCAGCATGCGCTTGACCAGCTCCAGGATCAGCAGCGAGTTCTTCTGGTTCTCCTCGACCGAGCGCGAAAAGGCCTGCGCGAAAGAAAGCTTGTCCACGCGCACCGGCATGGAGATGATGCCGATGCGGTAAACGTTACGGCCGTCTTCGGTGGTGTTCAGCGCCGGCGTAATCGCAACCTTGAGTTCCTGGCCGTGGCGCATGACGGTCAGGGTCGCCGGACTGTCCTTGGTCTGCTGCAGCAGGTGGGCCAGGTTCTGGGTGGAGCGAACCGAAGCCCCGTTGAAGGCAACGATTTCGTCGCCAACCTGCAAGCCGGCTTTGGCCGCGGGCATTCCCGGTTCCATCTGGGTGATGATGAAGGGCTGCTGCGGCGCTATCCCGGCATCGCCGAGCTTATCCGGTCCCAGCGCCTCGGGTACCAGCGTCTTGTCCATCTGCTGGGCGCCGCGCTGTATGACCAGGTGTACGGGCTGGCGCGGGCTGATCAGAATCTTGGAGAACACGTATTCCCAGTCAGGGTTTTTGCTCGAGCCGATCTGGAGAATCTTGTCGCCGGCCTGGATTCCGGCCTTATCGGCGGCGCTGCCGTCGCTGACCCAGCCTACTACGGCCGCCTGGCTCAGGTAGAGCGGATGTTCATAATGGACCATGAAGACGCCGGTGAGCAGCGCCACGGCCAGCAGCACGTTCATGAAAGGTCCGGCCAGGGCGATTGCCACCCTCTGCCAGCGCGGATGCGACACGAATTCATCGGGTGCGCCCGTCCTCTTGTCCAGCGGATTCTCACCCGCCATCTTGACGTAGCCGCCGAACGGCAGGACCGAAATACGATAATCCGTGCCTCCCCTGGTTATGCCTGCCAGGCGCTTGCCAAACCCCAGGGAAAAGACCTCGACCCGCACCCCGAAGAACTTGGCCACGGCAAAGTGCCCCAACTCATGGACCAGAATCATGATCCCGAGGACGAAGACAACCGAAACGATGCTGTAATACAAAGTAGATACCATAAGTTTAGAGCGTACCCTTTGCGGAAGCCCGACCGGGAGCCCCGGCGGACGAAGTCGCGGCGTCCGACGGGGTGGCTAATCCTGTTCCACGCTGCCGAATGATCTGTCCAGCCATCAGGCGGGCCTCGGAGTCGACGGCAAGCACTTCTTCTATAGATTCCGGATTTCGCAAAGGCGTTTCATCCAAAACTGCTTCTATTGTTGCCGGAATGCCTTGAAACGGGATGCTTCCTTGCAAAAACGCGGCTACGGCCACCTCGTCGGCGGCATTGAGGGCGATGGTTCTGGAGCCGCCCGCCTCTACCGCCTCGTAAGCCAGCCTCAGGCAAGGGAATTTCTCCAGGTCCGGGGGCGCGAAATCGAGTTGCCGCAACTCCAAAACCGGAAAGCGCAGCTCTGACTGAACCCGATCCGGATAGGTCAGGGCATAAAAGATGGGCAGCCGCATGTCCGTCACCGACATTTGCGCCAGCAGGCTGCCATCGACGAACTCCACCAGCGAATGCACCGTGGACTGCGGATGAATGATCACCCGCACCCGCCGTGGCGGCAAAGCGAAGAGCCGGCAGGCCTCGATCACCTCGAACCCCTTGTTCATCAATGTGGCCGAGTCAATGGTGATGCGGCGTCCCATCTTCCAGGTGGGGTGGTTCAGCGCCTGCTCCACCGAAATGGAGGCAAACTCCGCCGGGTCCGTGTTCAAAAAGGGCCCGCCCGAAGCCGTAAGCCAGACGCATTCCACCTCGTGCAACCTGCCGCCGCGCATGCACTGATGAATGGCATTATGTTCGCTGTCGATGGGCAGCAGCGGCGTCTGCCGCCGGCGCGCCTCGGCCGTGATCAGCTCACCGGCGGCCACCATGCATTCCTTGTTCGCCAAACCCAGCGCCTTGCCGGCTTTGACGGCAGCATAGGTCGCTTCCAGGCCGGCAACCCCCACGATGGCGCTCACCACGAAGTCGGCCTGGGGGTGAGTGGCGACGGCAACTGTTCCCTGGCTGCCCCAAACGACCTCGACCTCGGAAGCGCCCGCCCGGTGGAGCCGTTTTCTGAGCGTGGCGGCTGCTTCCTCGCGGGCGAGCGAAATCAGGCGCGGGCGCCAGCGCAACGCCTGCTCGAAGGCCAGTTCCAGGTTGTTTCCAGCGGCCAGCGTGACTACGCCGAAGCGCTCAGGATAGGCCTCCACGATGCTGAGCGTGCTACGGCCGATGGAGCCGGTGGAACCAAGGATGGCGAGCTTCTTCATCAGAAAATCTTGAGAGAGAAAATCTTGTGCTCACTTGAGGTTAGGGCATCTGCACGAATTTCTCAAGGGCTCCGGCAAAAAGCAGCAGGGCCACCGGAGCGGCGAACAGCAAGGCATCGATGCGGTCCAGAATTCCTCCGTGCCCGGGCAGCAGGCTTCCGGAATCCTTGATCCCGGCGCCGCGTTTCATCATCGATTCCAGCAGGTCTCCCGCCTGGGCCGCGACATTGAGGCTGACGGCCACGGCAACCACTACCCAGTATGAGATTTGGGCGAAGCCGGACGGCGCGGTCAATAAGTGGAACTTAGCCAGGCCCGAGGCAATGCCGGGTGCGAACCGGGTCAGCAGCAGGGCAAAAAAAATGGAGCCGGCGACCGAGGCCAAGGCGCCCTCCCAGGTCTTCTTGGGACTGATTCGCGGCGCAAAGGGAATCCTGCCGAAAGCGCGGCCAACGTAGTAGGCAAAGGTATCTCCTGCCCAGACCACCAACAGGGTGAACAGGACAAAGAACCATCCGGCGGGCAACATACGCAGAAACACCAGCGTGAACAGGGGGAAAGCGACGTAAACGACGCCTAGATAGGAAAAACAGGCGCCCGGCAAGGCGCTGCGCAGATCCTGGCGAGGCATGCCCGCGCACAGAAAGACGAAGGGCGAAAAGCCGAACAGCAGGATCAGCGCCACCAGCACGGCGATGATTGAGGACTCGGAAACCGACCCTGCCCAGAAGGCGATAGCGAACAGGGTGACTGTGAACAGGTATCCAAGGAAGCGAAACGGCTCCACGCCATAGGCCGCGGCAACATCGAAGTACTCCCTGAGCGCCAGCAGGGCGACCAGCGCCGCCAGCAGGACGAAAAGCGAGTTAGGGGCGCGAATAACGGCCAGCAAAACCAGGGGAATCAGGATGGCGGCGGTAGCGACACGCTTCATTGGGGCTCAGGCGTGCGCCGTGCTTTCGCTGAGTCCGCCATAACGCCGCTCGCGCTTCTGGTATTCGCCGACGGCTTCAAGAAAATGAGCGCCGTCGAAGTCAGGCCACAACGTCCCGGTAACGTAGATTTCGGCGTAGGCGAGCTGCCACAGCAGGAAATTGCTGAGCCGCATTTCGCCGCTGGTCCGAATCACCAGGTCGGGATCAGGCAGGCTGTTGGTGTAGAGGTGGCGGGCAATCATCTCCTCGTCGATCTGAAGGTGAGTGATGCCTCCGTTATTGTCGGCCGTGGTGAGAATCGACTGAAAACAGTCCACCAGTTCGGTGCGCGCGCTATAATTCAGCGCCAGCGTCAGCAGCGTGCCGGTGTTCTTGCTGGTTGCCTCCCGCGCCCATTGCATGCGCGACTGCACCGCCGGGGGCAGCTCATGGGTGCGCCCGATGAAGTTCAGCCGGACGTTGAAGTCGTTCAGCATGGGCACTTCCTGCTTCAGGTAGCGACGTAACAGCGTCATCAGGAACGCGGTCTCGGTTTTTGGGCGCTTTTTCCAGTTTTCTACGGAGAAGGCGTAGAGGGTGAGCCACGGAATCCTGACGCGCGAGGCGGTCTGCACCACATCGCGCACCGAGTCCGCGCCGGCGCGATGGCCGGCGACGCGGGGCAGGTGGCGGCGCTTGGCCCAGCGCCCGTTGCCATCCATAATGATTGCGACATGTTGCGGAAGCCGTTCTGGGTCTAGCCGACTGTAAACTTCAGCTTCTTTACGACTCAGGCCGGCCGGCGTCGTATTCGGCAAGGAGAACCTCTGGAAAGAATTGAAACACACGGCGCCGGGGATTTGCAATGTAATCAGCGACTTTTAGGCTGCCCGCCGAATCAGCTTGTAGGCCCGCCGGGAATGGTCGAATTTCAACTCGAACTCGCGGGCACAGGCGTCGCACAGCCAGATCGCTTTTTGCCGCAGGCGGTTGGCGTTGGCGCTGGGATTGTCCGGCTGAATGAACAACTTGCCCTCGCCTAGCCGCTTGAACTCTGCTTCGCACTTCGGATTGGCGCAGGTGGAGACTGTCGCTTGGCTCATCTGGTCTGCCTCTCTGGACAGGGTTGCTCCGGGCAAGATCGTCAACGGCCTAATATAGGTATGAGTGAAGATGGCTGGTCCCGGCGCGGGGTTGCCCGAGTTCCAGCGGCGCCTCCGTTGCTGGGTGAAGACTGGCAGCCCCGGCATCTCACCCGGCAAACGCACGCTATACCCCTGGCAATTTCATTCCCCGTCATGCGTCGGGCAAAAGACGAGCCAATCACCCGCCAGCCGGGGGCGGCTGGGCCTACACCTCCCAACGGCGTCTGCCGGGGACCCCGGTCAGCCACCCCAGCAGACGCAAAGGCGGCGTCTGCCGGGGACCCCGGTCAGGCGGTACGCCGCGGCTGCGTGGTCATTGTCCGCACCTCGTTCAGCACGCTGGTCCACTGCATGGCATTCAGCTTGCGAAGGTACGGAATCAATTCGGCAATGAACTCGTCAGCCTGCAATTGCCGGATTTGCTCCT